>CAZYJB010000212.1:0-6937 GCA_964647675.1 uncultured Verrucomicrobiota bacterium
GGGTTCATCGCGGCGACGAGCATGAATTGCGCTGGGAAGACGAAAGTGCCCGCCGCGCGGCTGATGGTGACGCGTCCTTCCTCCATCGGTTGCCGCAGGGTTTCGAGCACGCTGCGGCGGAACTCGGGCAGTTCGTCGAGGAAGAGCACGCCGTGATGCGCGAGCGAGATCTCGCCGGGGGTGGGATTCTGATTGCCCCCGAGAAGTCCGGCATCGCTGGCGGTGTGATGGGGTGAACGGAACGGACGCCGCGTGATGAGGGCCTGTCCGGGCTGGAGGAGACCGACGATGCTGTGGACCCGCGTCGTGGCGAGCGCCTCGTCGAGCGTCAGCGGCGGCAGGATGCCCGGGATGCGGCGCGCGAGCATGGATTTGCCGGTGCCGGGCGGGCCGAGGAGGAGGACGTTGTGCCCGCCGGCGGCGGCGATTTCGAGCGCGCGCTTCACCGATTCCTGGCCGCGCACCTCGGCGAAGTCGGGTTCGTCGCGCACGGGCTCGGCGAAGAGGGCTTCGAGGTCGAGGCGGAGGGGCGGGAGAACGCGTTCACCGTCGATGAATTCCACCGCTTCGCGCAGATTGCGGACGGGGATGACGTCGAGTCCCTCGACCACCGCCGCCTCGGCGGCATTATCCGCCGGCACGAGCGCGCCCACGCAGCCTTCGGACCGCGCGCGCACCGCGGCGGCGAGCAGGCCCTTCACGGGGCGCACCGCGCCGGTCAGGGCGAGCTCCCCGAGCACGAGATAGTCCCCGAGCCGGTCGCCGTTCATCTGTTCACAGGCGGCGATGAGACCGAGCGCGATGGGGAGATCAAAGCTGGGGCCTTCCTTGCGCAGGTCGGCGGGCGCGAGATTGATGGTGATGCGTCCGAGCGGGAATCGGAACCCGGAGTTGAGCAGGGCGGTGATGACGCGATCGCGCGACTCCTTCACCGCGGCGTCCGGGAGCCCGACGATGACCAGCGTGGTGTCACCGAACGCGGCATTGACCTCGATCTCGATGGGATGGGCTTCGACGCCCTGGACCGTCGCGGAACGCACCTTGGCAAGCACAACGGGGAGGCTAGCGCGCCCGCGCGCGGTCCGTCACGGAACCGAGGTGTGTCCCGCGAGGATTGTGGTCGGGTCTGGCCCTGGGGGGATGGACGATGGACTCGAAGGACCTTATGGACACCATGGACAGGGGAATTGCGGGGAGCCCCCGACCGGCGTGTTCCGGCTGATCCGGGCCCTTGCGGCGCGGCGCGGTCTCCGCGCAAGCTCGCGCTTACGCCCGTCATGAGCCGCTTTCTCACTCTCTTAGCCTGTGCCGGTCTGCTTTGGCAGACCGGATGCGATTCGTCCTCCACCTCGACTGGCACTGCCCCGGGAACTGGTGGCCGTCGGGTCACGGTGGCCCTCATGCCCAAGTCGAAGGGCAATGCATACTTCGTCTCGTGCAAGAACGGCGCCGAGCGCGCTGCGCGAGAGCTGGGTGTCGACCTGATCTTCGACGGACCCACCAACCCGGATCCCGCCAAACAGAACGAGATCATCGAGAACTGGATCACCTTGGGGGTCGATGTGATCGCCGCGGCGTGCGAGAATCGCGACGGCATCTCGACCGCGCTGCGCAAGGCGCGGGAGAAGGGCATCAAGGTGGTGACGTACGATTCCGACGCGCAGACCGACGTGCGTTCGTTCTTCGTGAACCAGGCCACGCCGGAAGGCATCGCGCACACCCTGATGGACGAGGCGGCGCGGCTGGTGGGGCCCAAGGGCGAGTTCGCCATCATCACCGCCTCCCTGACCGCCGCGAACATGAACGAATGGCAGAAGCACATCGAGGCGCGGCGCCAGGACAAGTATCCCGAGCTCAAGATGGTCGCGTTGCGGCCCTGCGACGATCTGAAGGACAAAGCCCAGGCCGAGGCCACGACGCTGCTCGGCGCCTATCCCAACCTCAACCTCATCATGGCCATTTGTTCGCCCGCCGTGCCGGGTTCCGCCGAGGCGGTCAAGCAGGCCGGCAAGAGCGGCAAGGTGAAGGTCATTGGGCTAGGACTGCCCAGTGAGAACCGGCGTTACGTGAAGGACGGCACCACGGAAAGCGTGATCCTCTGGAAGACCGAAGACCTCGGCTATCTCACCGTCGCGGCGGCCAAGGCGCTGGCCGAGGGCTCGCTCAAGTCAGGCGACAAGACCTTCAAGGCCGGTGCGTTGGGCGAGTTCGAGATCGCCGGCGATCACATCCTCCTCGGCAAGCCGTTTATCTTCAACAAAGCGAACATCGACCAGTTCGACTTCTAGGCAGGCGGTATGGACCCCGCGGCGAGGGGCGCGCACGATGCTGCGCCCGGCATGATGAATCACGCCACCGGTCCGATCACGCACGAGCTCCTGCTGTTGGGCGGCGGTCACGCGCATGTGGAGGTGATCCGCTCGTGGCCGATGCTCGGTGCACGTGGTGCCCGCGTGACGCTGGTGTCGCGGCTGGGTGAGGCGTCGTATTCGGGGATGCTCCCGGGACTCATCGCCGGGCACTACACGCGGGACGAAGCCCATCTCGAGTTGGGTCCCCTCTGTCGCCGCTCCGGTGTCGCGTTCGTGCAGGCCACGGTGATCGGACTCGATCTCGCGCAGCGTCGCGTGCTGTGCGCGGACCGACCGCCACTGCGTTTCGACCTGCTCTCGATCAACACCGGATCGTCTCCGGATCTGGGGTCCGTACCCGGCGCGCGCGCCCACGCCGTGCCTGCCAAACCGGTCGACGGTATTCTCGCCGCCGTGGAGCGCTGGCAGGCTTTCCTGCGGGACGGGGGCATGCGTGCACGACCCTTTCGCGTCGTCGTGGTGGGAGGCGGCGCGGGAGGAGTGGAACTGGTGCTCGCACTCCACCACCGCTTCTCGCGCGTGGCGGAGGGTGCGACGCGTGACCGCCCCGCCGCGGAGTTTCATCTGGTCTCCTCCGATGCGGCGGTGCCGTCCGGACACGCGCCTGCGGTTCAACGTCGCATGACGCGCCACCTGGTCGCTGGCGGGATCCGACTGCACCTCGGGCAAAGGGTGGCGGAAGTGACGCCCGACGAAGTGATCGGCGCTGCGGGCGAACGGCTTGGCTTCAACGCGCTCGTCTGGGTCACGGAAGCCGCGGCACCGGCATGGGTCCGCAACTCGGGACTCGCAACGGACGACCGCGGGTTCCTGCGCGTCGATGCGTGTCTGCGGTCGACGAGTCACCCCTTCGTCTTTGCGGCTGGCGACGTGGCTGTGCAGTGGGAGTTCCCGCGCCCGAAGTCCGGGGTGTTCGCGGTGCGGCAGGGCCCGCCGCTCGCATGGAACCTCGCGGCGAGCGTGCAGGGTGAGCCCTTGCGTCGCCATCGTCCGCAACGCCGATTCCTCAGCCTGATCAGCACCGGAGCGCGTCACGCAGTGGGGTCCTATGGGCCTTGGGCGTGGTCGGGAGACTGGGTCTGGCGGTGGAAGGACCACATCGATCGCCGCTGGATGGCCATGTACCAGCGCGCGATGCCGTCGCGCAACCGGGCCAGGACCGCCGAGTCTCGCGCGCGCGAGGGACCGATGGACGTCATGCGCTGCGCGGGCTGTGGCGGAAAGGTGAGCGCCGCAATTCTGGAGCGCGTGCTGGCCCGTTTGCCCAGGGGCACCGTGTCGGCCGATACGCTGTGGGACATGTCGGCGCGCGAGGACGCCTCGGCGATCCGTGTGCCGGCCGGGCGCGTGCTGGTGCAGTCGGTGGATTACTTCCGCGCCATGGGGTCGGATCCGTACCTCGTCGGGCGGGTGGCGGCGACGCATGCGTTGAGCGACTTGCACGCGAAGGGAGCGTTGCCGCACTCGGCGCTGGCCCTGGTGAGTGTGCCTTGGGGATCGGATGGCGTGGTGGAGGAGCAGCTCTTTCAGGTGCTCGCCGGGGCGGTGGCGCAGTTCGAGTTGGAGAGCGTGATACTCCTGGGCGGTCACACGGCGGAAGGGAGCGAACTCGCGGTCGGCTTCACCGTGAACGGATTCGCCGAGCCGTCGGTGCTGCTGGCGAAGTCGGGTGCGAAACGGGGCGACCGATTGGTGCTCACCAAGCCGATTGGCGCAGGCATCCTGCTCGCCGCGGAGATGCGTGGAGAACTGCGCGCCGCATACCGGGATCCACTGATGGAGAGTCTGCTGAAGTCGACCGCGGGCGCAGGCCGATGTCTGCGTGAACACGGGGCGACCGCCTGCACCGACGTCACCGGGTTCGGTTTGTGCGGTCATCTTGGCGAAATCCTGCGCGCCTCCCGCGTTGCAGCGCGTGTGCGGGCGGATCTTGTGCCGTTGCTGCCGGGGGTGCGGGAACGGGCGCAGGCGGGGTTTCGAAGTTCCCTCGCGCCGGAGAATCTGGCGCTGGCGCGGAAGGTCCCGCTGTCCGGCGAGACCGCAACGTGGGACGAAGTGACCTGGCTCCTCCTGACGGATCCCCAGACCAGCGGCGGCCTGCTGGCGACCGTGCCGGCCGCGCAGGTCACGGCCTGCCTCGAAGCGTTGCGCGAGGCGGGTTGTCCGGACGCGGCGGAGATCGGTGAGATCGTCGAGGCATCCGGGGAGGATGTAGGAGGGTTCTGAATCCCGAAGGGATTCCGTCCACAGCCCGGGGTTGGCCGCCGGCCTACCCCGGGAACGAGGTCGTTCCCCCGTTTGTCCACCGCAACGCAATTGGAGAGAAGAGGCGGAACAGGTGCCGGGCTTCCCCGGGAGCTGGGCTTCGGTCAGGGTCTGCGTCCGGCATGAACCCCGGTGACTGGAGTCTTCTCGGCCTCGCGCTGCTCGCCATCGGCGGTCTGGTCCTTTTGATCACGCGCTGGAAGGTGAATGCCTTCATAGCGCTGCTGCTCGCCGCGCTGGCGGTCGGTGCGGGGGCCGTGTTCCTGGGACGCACCCTGAACTCCGGCGGTCGTGAGGTCCCCTACACCATGGCCGCGGTGATGAGGTCGTTCGCGGACGGCATGGGGGCCACGCTGGGAGGGATCGCGGCGATCATCGGGCTTGGCACCATGCTGGGGAAGCTGCTCGCAGAATCGGGCGGGGCAGCCGTGCTGGCGAGGCGGTTTGCGTCTTGGTTCGGCGCGTCGCGCATGACGTGGTGCATGGTGACCCTCGGGCTGTGTGTTGGCCTGGCCACCTGGTTCGCGGTGGGACTGCTGTTGCTCGTGCCCATCCTGCTCACGCTGACGCGCCAGACGCGCCAACCGTTCCTGCATCTCGCGCTTCCCCTGCTTTCGTGCCTGTCGGTGATGCATGGGCTCATGCCGCCGCATCCGGGTCCCGTGGTGGCGGCCGACGCCTTGAAGGTGGGCATGGGCCTCGTGCTGCTGTGGGGAGCGGTCATCGGGGTGCCGCTCGCGTTGCTGGCGGGTCCGGTGTTGGCGCGATGGGTGGTTCCGCGTGTGCCGGCGGAGGCGCCGGCGGAACCGAGCGAGACCAGAGGAACCAGGAGCGGCGATCCCGGCGCCCAAGCGCCGGGTTTCCTGCTCACGTTGTTCACGATTCTCCTGCCCATCGTGCTGATGCTGGTGGCGACCGCCGCCGAGCTGGGGCTGCCGGCGGGAAACCGGGCGCGGGTGGCGGCATCCTTCGTGGGTCATCCCGTGTCCGCGCTGCTGGTGTCGGTGCTTCTGGCCTCCTGGAGCCTCGGCACCCGCTGCGGATTCACCGGCGCGGAGGTCCTCAAATTCACCGAGACCAGCATCGGCGCGGTGGGAATGACACTGCTCGTGGTGGGTGGCGGCGGCGGACTGGCGCGCGTGTTGCGCGACAGCGGTGTGGCAGATGCCATCGGTAGGACGGCGGAGCTCGCGCACCTCGGGCCGTTGGTCTACGGCTGGCTCGTGGCGGCGTTCATCCGGGTGGCCACCGGATCGGCCACGGTGGCCATCACCACCGCATCGGGGCTGCTGGTCCCGGTTCTCGCGGGGCACCCGGAATACACCGAGTCACACCGCGCCCTCATGGTGGTCGCGCTCGGATGCGGCTCGCTGTTCCTTTCCCACCTCAACGACGGCGGGTTCTGGATCGTGAAGGACAGCCTGGGCCTGACCGTGTCCCAAACCCTCAGGAGTTGGACCGTGTGCGAAACGGTGATCGGCGTGGCGGGGCTGGCGCTGGTGTGGATGGCGTTCGAAGGCGTTTCCCTGTTCACACGGTAGGGAAGCCAGGTCGAGGGGGCACCGCGGGCGAGGCGAAGAAGTGCGAGGACCGTGACGACAGGGCAGTGGGCGTCGAGTTCGCGGAGCGGTCGGCGGGAGTGTTCGTGAACCTGGGGTTTGGTCCAGGCGTTGCCGGGCGACGGGACATGGAAGACCGCTGAAGTCGAAGCGTCCGGCCGAGCGGGATTCTACCGCGTGGCCGAGCAGTGAAAAGGGAAGTGGCTCGCCGGCTCCGAACTCAAGCGCGGCCTGGCGGTCGGGTCCTGCCGAACGAGGACCTCGCTGACCCCGCGCCATCGAAGCGCGGGATCAGCGACGCACGGCGAGGGTCAGGACAGCTTCTTCTTCGCGTCTTCGGGAACCTCCACCGACGTGCTGCCCACGTTGGAGATCTCCACGGTCGTGGTGCGATCGACTTCGCGATCGTTGCCGTTGAAACTCACGTTGCCCTTCACCTGGTACGTGTACTTGGAGAGCACGCCGTCCTTCACCCAGAACTTCACGTTGCCCTTGGCATTGCTGATGGTCGGACCACCACCACCACCGCGTCCGCCAAAGGTCAGGAGCGATTTCGCACCCTCCTCGGTCAGGTCACTGGCGTAGGCGCCGTCGGCCAGTTTCAATTCCTTGGCCTTGCCGGCCAGATCCTCCGCTTGCGCGGCCGGCACCTTGTAATCTTGCAGGGTACGCGCCAGGAAACGTCCGCCCCCCGCCCCCCCCCCCCCCCCCCCCCCCCCCGGACCGGGGGGGGGGAGGGGG
>CAZYJB010000213.1:0-6937 GCA_964647675.1 uncultured Verrucomicrobiota bacterium
GGGGAGTGCGCGAGGATCATCTTGACCCCCACGAAGGCCAGCACGACCCCGAGGCCGACCTTCAGGTAGTGGAACTTGTCCATGACCCCGGCGAGTGCGAAATAGAGCGAGCGCAGACCGAGGATCGCGAAGACGTTCGAGGTGTACACGATGAAGGGATCACGCGTGACCGCGAAGATCGCCGGAATCGAGTCCACGGCGAAGATCAGATCGGTGATCTCCACGAGCAGCAGCACCACGAACAGCGGCGTCGCCGCGCGACGTCCATTCTCCAGCACGAAGAAGTGGTCTCCACGATAATCTGGCGTGACGGGCATCACCCGCTTGAACCAGCGCACGACGGGGTTGCGTTCGGGATGGATCATCTCCTCGCGCTTCAGGACCATCTTGACGCCGGTGATGATCAGAAACGCCCCGAACACGTAGATGATCCATGCGAACTTGGCGATGAGCGCGGCCCCCACGGCGATCATGATGGCCCGCATCACCAACGCCCCCAGGATGCCCCAGAACAGCACCTTGTGCTGATAGGCGGCCGGGACCGCGAAGTACGAGAAAAGCAGCGCGAAGACGAAGACGTTGTCCACACTGAGCGACTTCTCGATCAGGTATCCCGTGAAGAACTCCAGCGCCTTGGTGGGGCCCGCGTAGTGCCAGATCCCAAGGTTGAAGGCCAGCGCCAGCCCCACCCAAACGCCGGTCCAGACCAGCGATTCCCGCAGCGACACGACGTGCGACTTGCGATGAAACACACCCAGATCCAGGGCGAGCATCGCGAGGATGAAGACGTTGAATCCGATCCACAACCAGACTGATTCGGTCATAAACTTCGCGCACCCTGCACGCGGGCGGGCGGGACGACCAAGACGACCTTCCGAATGGACGCTTCGGAGATTCCGAAGCATGCTCGGACCCCGATGGAGTGGCTCAACTACCACCATCTGCGATATTTCTGGGCGGTGGCCAAGGCAGGGAGCCTGGCGCGCGCCGCGGCCCAGCTCCACGTCTCTCAACCCTCGATCTCCGAGCAGGTGCGGGAACTGGAGGAGGCGCTGGGCGAAAAGCTCTTCCGCCGGGAGGGACGCAACAACCGGCTGACGGACACCGGACGGATTGTCGCCGACTACGCCGAGGAGATCTTCGCCCTCGGTCAGGAACTAACCTCCGTCGTGAGGCACACCCCGGGTGCACGCGCCGTGCGATTCCACGTGGGTCTGGCGGATTCGCTCCCCAAGCTGGTGACCAACGAAATTCTGAAGCCGGTCTTCGACCTGCCTCAGGTCGTCCACGTCACCTGTCGCGAGGGCAAGATCGATGACCTGCTCGTCCAACTCGCGGCTCATCGTCTCGACGTCGCCCTTGCCGAGGAGCCCGCCTCCACCGGCACCAATTTCAAGACGTTCACCCACTTTCTCGGCGAGTCCGGGACCGCGTTCTGCGCGCACCCGGCGCTCGCGAAGAGACTCACACGCGGCTTTCCGGCAACGCTGAATGGAGCCCCGGCGCTGCTGCCGGCGGAGAACACGGTGCTCCGCCGGGAACTCGAGAAGTGGTTCCGCGCCCACGCCATCCGGCCACGAGTTCTGGCCGACTTCGAGGACCTCGCACTGATGAAGGTCATGGCTGCGGAAGGACGGGGATTCATCGTCGTGCCCGAGATCGCCTTGTCCGAAGCGGTGCGCTGTTACGGCTTCCAGTCCGTCGGACTGGCGCCGGACTGCCGCCTTCGTTTCTATGCCATCACCGCCGACCGCCGCATCCACCATCCGGCAACCCACGCGATCACGAAGAATGCGCGCGCGCTGATGCAGCGGTAGTTCAGCTCGACGGCCGGGCGAATTCGGCCAAGGCATCCCTGAGACGCCCAATTTTTTGGATCGTGTCCGGTCCCGCCCCAGCCAAGCCTCCCGGCAGGTTGGGGACCGAAGCGACCGACGGGACGATGGCCAGGAGAAAAGGATGCGCGGACAGAAAGCGCTCGGCCTCCGCGGCGGTGGCCTGACTGAACAGGCCACCATAAAACCAGGGCTTGGGATCCTCCGCCGGCTCCAGCGAATGCACCAGTCGATGAGCAACCTCGCAGGACCGAATCAATCGATCCGGATGTCCCTGCTCCAGATGGTCCAGATAGGCGGAAGCCATGGTGTTCAGTTCGCCGTGGACGATCCAGCGGGAGTTCACCCGCCGCACCCAGGCCACGAAGTCGATGGAAGTGCCCGAAGAGTGAGCTGATGCGGTCATGATTCAGGCGACGAATCTGGGTTCAGAACTGGGAAGGCCAACGCTGCGAATGCGTGCGTGCAGAATCCCACCGGGCACCGGCCAGCGGAAGTCGTCGCCGGTCCGATAGCCAAGCAACGCGGTGCCCAGGGGTGCCAGGACCGAAAGGCGTCCGAGGTTCGCCTCGGCTTCGTTCGGCAGCACGAGCGTGCGGATCAGAATCTCGCCGTCGGAAAGATCCTCCAGCTCTACTCGCGAACCGAGACGGACGATATCGGGTGGAATCTCGCTGTCGGGCAGGATTCGCGCCCGATCGAGTTCGGCGGCCAGCAGTTCGAGGCCTTCGCGGTCGGTGCCGTGGTTCGAGCGCAGCGTGGCAATCATCCGCCGCAGGCGGGCTTCGTCACGTTGGCTGATGAGAAGTTGTTGGTTCATGTCGGAGGTTGGTTTCGTTTTGATTTGGAGCTCACGGAAAGGGAAAGGCGTGCCGATCGGGCACGTCCTTTCATCGAGGGATTCTGGAAGCGGGAGCCAGTTCGGTCAGCCGTACGGCCGATCGACTAGCTCCCGACGACTCGGCAGGCGGAGAGCCGGCTGAGGCACAGGCAGGCGCACCGGGAGAGACTGGCTTCCGGTGGTTGGGAGAGACTGTGCCTGGTTTCCGTCACTGGAGGTCAGGATACCGAAGTTCGTTCCCGGCGCAAACGCGGGGTGGCACGCGGTCACCGATCCGGCGGCGCTTCAGGCCTCACGCACGACGATGCGGGACCCCTCCGTGGCGACCACCCGGATCGCAGTGCCGCGTTCGATGAGACCACCCTCCGTGACGACGTCGACGCGCTGGCCGTTGATGAGGGCCGCGCCCGAAGGACGCAACTGGGTGAGCGCGGTGCCCGTGCCGTTCAGGAGTTCCGGTCGGTCCACGCCCAGTTCCCCGACCGCACCACGGGAGATGAATCGTCCCGCGACGCGACTCCCGGGAAAGTAGGTGAGCCACGCCCAGGCGCCGATCAGGAGACCGACCAGCACGCCGGCCAGAATGAGACTGCCGGTTTGGAACCCGAAATCCTGGTACCCGAAGATCACGGCGGCGAGCAGACACAGTCCTCCAGCGATGCCGGCAATCATGCCGGGAAGGAGGGTTTCCAGAAAAAGCAGGGCCGCCCCCAGAATCAGCAACGTGAGGATGAGCGCCATGGAATGGATGGATTCGACCGCCCGACGTCAGGGCTCGAGGCTTTTCGGTGGGGCGAAAACGATGGAGGCGACCAGGGCCTGGCGGGCGCTTCCGGGATTGCGCCAGCGCGTGGCAGTTCGCTCGTCCTTGCACGCACGATGCCCGCGGAGGTGGTCCACGACGGTGGCCGACGGACGACCCTGTTCGCCCTTCGATTCGAACCGGTTTGTCGCCCGGACCACTTCGCTGGCCGCGGGGAAGTCCGGGAGGTTCACCGGTGGCGGCAACGCAGGGGGCGGCGGTCGCGGAACCAGGAGCGTCTGCCAGGCGGCTTGGCGAGGTTCCTCCTCCAACCCGCCGGGCAGCGGCGGTGGCACGGACCGACTGGGATCGGCCATGACCGGAGGCGCCGGGGGCGGTATGGGTGCTTGAAGTTCCCCGCCCAGAAGACGGCGGAGGGTTTCCTCCAGATTGATCTCAGCCGGGGGTCTGCTCGCAGCGGGTGGCGGCGAATCGGCTTCTTCCGATGGTTCACCGGCCTGACGGTCGCGCTGCCGTTTCGACAGCCAGTTGGCCAGCGCGCCGAGAACGAGAACGGCCGCGAAAACCCAGGGGTTGTCGAAGGGATTGCCGGCGAGCGGGAGGTTCATGGACCGGGCTGCTGAGGGTCAGGGTTTCGCCCCGGGCGACGGTGACTCGGGTCGGTCGCTGCCGATGTTCTCGCGCATGGTCGTGTCGGCCTGGATGTTCTTGAGTCGGTAGTAATCCATGATGCCCAGGTGTCCCTTGTCGAAGGCGGCAGCGATTGCGATGGGGATCTGCGCCTCGGCCTCAACCACGCGGGCACGCATCTCGGAGACCCGGGCCACCATTTCCTGTTCCGTGGCGACGGCAGCGGCGCGGCGGACTTCGGCCTGGGCCTGGGCGATGAGTTTGTTGGCTTCAGCCTGTTCCGCCTGGAGTTTGGCGCCGACGTTGCCGCCGACATCCACGTCGGCGATGTCGATGGACAGGATCTCGAAGGCGGTGTTGCTGTCCAGGGCCTTGCCCAGGACCGTCTTGGAGATGCGATCGGGATTCTCCAGGACGGCCTTGTAGGTTTCCGAAGAGCCGATGGTGGAAACGATTCCCTCGCCGACGCGGGCGATGATGGTTTCCTCGGTGGCGCCGCCGACGAAGCGATCGAGGTTGGTGCGCACGGTCACACGGGCCTTGGCCTTGATGACGATGCCATCCTTGGCGACAGCATCGATCGTGGCCTTGCCCGAGGCCGGCGCGGGACAGTCGATGACCTTTGGATTGACGGAGGTCTTCACCGCTTCCAGCACCGTCTTGCCGGTGCCTTTCGTGGCGAGGTCGATGGCGCAGGCCCGGTCGAAGACGAGATTGATGCCGGCCTTCTTCGCCGCGACGAGGGCGAGGACAACCATCTGCACGTTGCCGCCGGCCAGGAAGTGCGTGGAGAGCTCGTCAATGGAAACGGGAAGGCCTGATTTCACGGCGGTGATGCGACCATCCACGATCAGGCCGAGCGGAATCCGACGCAGCCTCAGCGCGATCAGTTCGGTGATGGTGACTTTCGCGCCGGAAAAGAGGGCGCGGATGTAAATCATCCCGAAGTTGAGGACGAGGATGGCCACCACGAGCAGCACGACCGCGCCGACGGCGTAGAACACGTAGGCGAACCGAAACGGCAGTTCGACCTGGGCGAGGAGGGCTTTCATGGAGCCACCGTGGTTTCAGTAACCCCTGGAAACAAGACTTTAGCCGCCGAAAGAACCGGGAATCCGCGTTGTGGCGGCGAGCGTCCAGCCCTAGGTTACGGCATGATGATCCGGCGCTTTCTCGGTCTGATGCTCGGCGCCTTCCTGCCGGCCGGCGCGCTGGCGGAGACGCCGGCGGACGATGCGGCCGTTCTCCCGCGTACGGGAAAGGTCTACATCCTGCCCGTTCGAGAAAGCATCATGCCGCCGCTGGTCTATGTGGTCCGGCGCGGGGTGAAGGAGGCGATGGAAGCGGGAGCCGAGGCGCTCGTTCTGGACATGAACACGGATGGCGGACGCGTCGACGTGACCGAGGAAATCATCCAGATCCTGGGAAAATTCAAGGGCGCCACGTTCACGTACGTCAACGACCGTGCGTTCTCCGCCGGCGCGTTCATCGCGGTGGCCACGCAGAAGATCTACATGGCGCCGCAGAGCGTCATCGGCGCCGCAGCGCCGATGGTGATGTCGCCGACCGGGACGGGCGGAGAGCAACTGCCGCAAACCGTCGAGGCCAAGATGACATCCGCCGTGCGCGCGCTGGTGCGGACTCAGGCGGAGAAGAACGGGCACAATGTCGACGTGATCGAAGCGATGATCGACCGGACCAAGGCCCTGACCATCGACGGAGAGGTGCTGAACAAGGAAGGCAGCATTCTGACATTGACGGACCGGCAGGCTGCGAAGCCGTACGGCACGCCGCCACGGCCACTGCTGTCCTCGGGAACGGTGGAGACCATGGATGTGCTGCTGACGCGCCTTGGATATGCGGAGGCGCAGCGCGTGGAGATCAAGCCGACGGGCGCCGAGAAGGTGGGGATCTGGATCAATACGATCGCGCCGCTCCTGCTGGTGGTGGGCATCGTGGGCCTTTACATCGAGTTCAAGACGCCCGGGTTCGGCCTGCCGGGCATCGTCGGCATCGCGGCGTTCGCAGTGTATTTCCTGGGCGGCTACGTGGCGGGACTTTCCGCCGCCGGATGGGTGCTCGTGTTCATGCTCGGGCTGGCTCTATTCCTGCTTGAACTGTTGGTCCTTCCCGGGACTTACGTGGCCGGCATTTCAGGAGCGGCGCTGATGCTCGTCGCCCTCGTCATGGGCACGGTGGACATGTACCCGGGCGCGCCTGTCCTCCCTACCCTGCCGCAATTGCAGATGCCGCTGCGCGATCTCAGCGTGGCAGTCCTCATCGCGCTCGGCCTTGCGCGCGGCCTCGCGCGCCTCCTGCCGCAAACCTCCCTCTATCACCAGCTCGTTTCGCAGAGTGCCAGCGGAGTGGTTTCCATCGCGGCGCTGGAAGCGCGGCAGGCCGCGCAGGTGGGCCAGACCGGCGTGGCCATCTCGCCGCTGTGCCCGGGCGGGAAGGCGAGGGTCGGCGATGAATTGCTGGATGTGATCAGCCGCGGCGAGATGGTGGAAAAGGGGCGGCCGGTGAGAATCATCGGTCATAGCGGCCCCGTCGCGGTGGTGGAGGAGGTTGTCTAGGAATCGCGGGCAACCGGACCCGTCGCGAGGATCGTGAGGCCAGCACGCAGGCACGACCGACAAGGTCACCTACGCCGGGGCGGCTCGGAGCAAGAGCTCATTTTCGATCGGGGGAGCGGGTGGGCCTTGTCGCCTTGCCGGGTTTGCGAATGCTGCGCAGTCCGTCGAGCGTTGCGCCCAGGTGAGCGAGGCTGTCGACTGCGATCGCACCCAGACTCGCCACGAACTCATGGTAGACCGGCAGGGCACGGCCACCGACGAGCAGCGCTACCTCCGGAGGCAGGGCCTCGCG
>CAZYJB010000214.1:0-6933 GCA_964647675.1 uncultured Verrucomicrobiota bacterium
CATGCGGCGCGGCGCGTACCTCGTCCCGGAGCGCCCCGGTTACAGTACCGAGATTGTGGCGGCGTCCAGGGAACGCTTTCGGTATCCGGACGGCGCAGCCTGGGCGCGCGGCTGACTGTATTCGTGTCATGCATTTCTGAAGCTCCCAACTTCGTGCTCTTCGTGGTGAACCTGAGCTCGTGCAGTCGAGAGTACTGTCGACTGCGACCGTAGAGTTCAGGTTGAACCACGAAGTCACGAAGAGCACGAAGGGGACCGATTCAAGAGGCCTACCAGGACGGCGGACGCCGGGACCGAAAAGGGCGGTTGCGGTGGTGATAACCCGCGGTTCCTGCTGTCGACTCGTTGAATTGCCGTGAGTTGTCCCGCCACTTCCTCGGCTTTCCTTCCTGCTCCGACGCGAGGGTTGGTGTCTCGCGCGGTTTCTGATTATGCTGGCGGCCATCCCATGAGTGCCGCCCCGTCGACACGTCGTTCCTTCCTGCGTTCCACCCTTGGTCTGGCCACCGCCGCGGGCACCTTGCCGCGCTGGTTTGTGGAGGAGTGCGAGGCGGCGTCACCACCCTCCCGGCTCGGCCCCAACGACCGTCCTGCCGTGGCGCTGGTCGGCTGCGGCGGCATGGGGCGCGGAGACGCGCGGAACGCCGCGCGCTTCGGGCGCATCGTCGCGTTGTGCGACGTCGATGCCGCCAATCTCGCCAAGGCGAAAGCGGATCATCCGGACGCCGCCACCTACGCCGATTTCCGTCAGGTGATGGAGCGCGACGATATCCATGCGGTCGTTTGCGGGACCGTCGACCACTGGCACACCCTCGTTTCGATGGCCGCCATGCGCTCGGGCAAGGACGTGTATTGCGAAAAGCCGCTGACCCTGACCATCGACGAGGGCAAACGACTCGTGAAAGTGTCGCGCCGGACGGGTCGAATCCTCCAGACCGGCAGCCAGCAGCGAAGCGATCGCAGCTTCCGTCTCGCCTGCGAATTGGTCCGGAACGGGCGCATCGGGCGCATCCGTGAGGTGGAGGTCTGGATCCCTGCCGGACTCCGGGAAGGCCCGTTCGCGGCAACCCCGGTGCCGGCCGGATTGAACTGGGATTTCTGGCAGGGCCAGGTGACCGCCGTGCCCTACGTGAAGCAGCGCTGCCATACGACGTTCCGGTATTGGTGGGACTACAGCGGCGGCACGATGACCGACTGGGGCGCGCACCACGCGGATATCGCGCGCTGGGGTCTGGGTGAGGACGGACCGGTGAGCGTCGAGGCACGCGCGTCGGGCGACATGATCCCGGGCGGCTACACCGCCGCCAGCGAGTACGAAGTCCGCTACACCTACGCCAGCGGCGTGGTGCAGACGACCCGCAGCACCACCGCCGACACCCCGTTCGGTGGGGTGGCACGGCCCGAGGGACAGCGCCACGGCGTGAAGTTTATCGGGACCGACGGCTGGATCTGGGTGACGCGCGGCGACCTGCAGGCCAGCCGCCCGGATTTTCTGGAGACGCCACTCCCGGCCGGCGCCCTGCGGCTGGAGAAAAGCGATGATCACATGGGGAACTTCTTCGAGTGCCTTCGCACGCGCCAGCAGCCCATCTGCCACGTCGAGGTGGGCCACCGATCGGCCAGCCTGTGCCACCTCGGAGTGATCGCGATGCGGTTGGGACGACGCCTGACCTGGGACCCGAAACGTGAGGTGTTCGTGGGGGACAAAGCGGCCAACCGATGGCTGGAGCGGGAACAACGCAAGCCTTGGACTTATGACATGGTTTAATTGTAATCATCCGATACAATTATCTTTGATGATGGTGTTCTTGCTGTTTCGAGTGGATCTTTTTGTTTCATAACATCTTCTCCCTGTGCAAGTTGCATGGCGCACGGTGTGCGTCTGAAGGTCCGTTGACTTTCCGGTGTCAGCTTCCTCACGGTCGGCACGTCACCACTTAGCATCCCTCGCTGCCGGGCGTGTCTCGCTCCGGTTCCGACGGAGTCCCGTGTCCGGGTCTTCGTCGGCAGGCGTGAGGACGTGCTGCAACTGCAAGACACTGCTGCATTATCATGGATAAGCGCGAACTGCTCAGGAAAGCGGTGCTCGCGGGTGTGGTCACCATGCGCCCCGCATGGGCGATCACGGCCCGGGCCCAAACAACACCGAACGTCACGGTTCAAATCCTCGGGACCGGTACCCAGAGCCTTCTGGGCGGCGACCTGACCGATCCGGACAACAACGGCGAAGACCTCGAGGGCTCCGCCACCAGTCCCACGTGGAACTGGACGGAGATCACCTCCAGCCACAAACCCGATTTCGAAGGCGGCGAGAACGCTTTCAATATTTTCGATAACAAGGTCGGCGGCGGGAACAACAAGTGGTGCTGCGATGATCCGATCGTCGATACCCCGGTGTGGGTCGCGGTGAAGTTCGCGCAGCCGGCCAGCCTGACTCACTTCACGGTCACCTCGGGCAACGATGCGGCGGAGCGCGACCCGACGGATTGGGCCATCCAGGGCTCGAACGATGGCACGACGTTCGCGGACATCTATCGTTTCCGCGGCTCAGTCGTTCCATGGACTGCCCGCGACCAGGTGGTGCGATTTGATCTGCCGGGGCCGTCTCTGGCGTACACCACGTTCCGGTACATCGCCTACGCAACCCCCGGCCCCTTGCACCAGCTCAACGAGGTCGAGCTCTTCGGTCTGGTCGGGGGCGCGCCGGACACGGACGGCGACGGCATGCCCAATGCCTATGAGACGAAGCTGGGATTCAATCCGAACGATGCGACCGATGGCGCGAAGGACTTCGATGGTGACGGCGTCAGCAACGTCGACGAGTACAAGGCGGGTTCGGACCCCATCGATACCACCAAGCCCACGGTGGTGTCGGTCGCGAGTTCCGGCTCGTTCAACGCGGTCACGCTGACCTTCTCCGAGGACCTCGATCCCGCCACGGCCGCGACGGCTGCCAACTACACGATCACTCCGGCCCTGGCGGTGACCGGTGCGACCTACAACAGCAAGGTGGTCACGCTCACCACCGCGGCGCAGACCCCGGGGGCCACGGCGTACACCGTGACTGTGAACGGCGTGCGCGATCTCTCGAAAAACGTGATCGCGACCGACTCGAAGGCGACGTTCTACTCCTACCTTCTCGTCAAGGAAGGCGCCCTGAAATTCTCATATTGGGGCGACGTCGCGGGCACGCCGGTGCAGGGATTGCTGGACGATCCGCGATACCCGGCCAGCCCCGACATGGTGGCGGCGACGTTCCAGTTCTCGAGCCGCGACGTCTTCCCGGACGATTCGCATGAGAATTACGGCGCGCAGATGGAAGGTCTCCTCACGCCGACGGAGTCCGGCAGCTACCGCTTCTTCGTCTACAGCGACGACGCGTCCCAGCTTTACCTCAGCACCGATGCCACCGCGGCCAATTTGCAGATGATTGCCGAGGAACCCGGCTGCTGTAACAACTTCACCGAGCCCGATGGCAGCCACACCCGCACCTCCGAGCCCATCACGCTCACCGCGGGCACCAAGTACTACATCCGCCTGATCTACAAGGAAGGCGGCGGCGGCGACTACGGCCTGGTGGCCTGGCGCAAGGAAGGCGATCCCACCCCGGCGGCGTCGCTGACGGTGATCCCGGGCAGGTTCCTCTCCAATACCGAAGGCGTTCCCGCCCCCGCAGAGGGCGCGTACACGGTCCGCACTCCGGGCGTGAACGCAGGCAGCGTGTCGCCCGACACGGGAATCACCATCGTGCACCGCGATGGCCAGACTCCCTGGACCCCGGCCAATGTCTCGCTGACGGTGGACGGCGCGCCGGTGGCGGCGACGATCACCAAGGATGGCAGCCTCCTGCGCATCACCTACAAGCCCGCGTCGCTCTGGCCGAGCGGATCGACTCACACCATCGCGGTCAGCTATCAGGATCCCGGCGGGAATGCCGCGGTCGACCAGTGGTCGTTCACGGTGTCCTCCTACAAGGGCCCGCTTCTCGACAAGGTCGCCGGCCGCCACGCACTCGTGCTCGGATTGGCGGATCAGACGCCCGACAAGGGCGGGCGCACCGGCGCTGATGGCGATCGCGCCCTCGACACCGGAGTCTCGGCCGGCTCCGCCTACGTCTATGACGCAACCTTCCTCAACACCGCCACCGGCGATGACACCCTGACCGTTGCGTACTTCCAGAAGCTTCGCGCCGTGGCCAACGGCTCCGCGTTCTGGGCCAACTCGACCAGCAGCAGCAGCAGCACCCGTGGCTTCCAGGCTCACTCGCCGTGGGGTGACGCAACGATCTACTTCGATTCGTCCGGCTGCTGCACCGCAGACACCCAGCGCATCAACGCCAACATCGATACCTTCGCCGACTACACCGGCGACGCGACCTGGTGGGAGAGCTGGCATCACTTCGCCTTCGTCAAGGACGGCCAGGCGAAGCGCGTCTACATCGACGGCAAGTTGTTCCTCGAAGGCTTGGGCGACCCGCTCAAGACCGACTTCACGACCATGGTCATCGGCGGCGGACCGAGCCCGGTCGACAACCGCATGAACGGCTTCCTCGACGACTTCACCGTCTTCGGGGGCGCCATCACCGAAGCTCAGGCGCTCGCGCTCTCGGGCGGCGCCGCTCCGAGCACCGTCGCCGGACTGCTGGCGCACTGGGACTTCAACGACGTGGCCGCCGCCTCGGTGAAGATCGCCGTCGCGCGCAATGGCAATCAGCTCACCGTGACCTCCGAACCCGCCGCGTTGCCTGCGGGTTGGGTGCTGCAGACGGCCCCGTCGGCCGCTGGCCCCTGGACCACCCAGGCCGGCGCGACCACGCCGCTCGCGGTGACCATCGGTGCCCAGAACACGTTCCTGCGTGCCGCGAAGCCCTGATCGCCTCGATCCGCTGATCCAAATCCAAACCGGGGCCTGACGGCCTCGGTGATTCAGAGGGGGCCGGAGAAATCCGGCCCCCTTCTTCTTTTCCGCCAAGGCCGCTCTCCGCACTCCGGATTCCGACGAAAACCCGCTTGCGTCGGAAAAATCGGGGGGCGTACAGTGCCGGCCGGTTTTCGACGGGCGCGCTTAGCTCAGTGGTAGAGCACTTCCTTCACACGGAAGGGGTCGCAGGTTCGAGCCCTGCAGTGCGCACCATCCCGGACCCCCTTCTTGGTTCTCCCAATCTGCTCGTTTGAGGGGCAACGCTCCGCGAGGCGACAGCCAAGGCCCGGCGGCCCTGGGTTCGCACCGCCCTAGCGACGTCGCGTTCCTGTAGGGATGCAACAGGTCACGGCGCCTGGTGGAGGCGGCCGAGCAGATGGCGCCTTCCGGCAGTCGCAGGGATCCGTGCGCTGACCAGTCGAAATCGCGAGCGCTCGAGCAATCAAACGCCCTAACGTCGCCCCTTCGCCCCGAACTTCACCCCAGTCCCCGGCCACCAATTGTCCAATGTCAATGTTTGACCCCATTGCCTGGCACCATTGCCTGGCATTCTGTTCGGACGACTCTAAAAGGGCTCACGGGGTGAACACCCCATTTTGGGGAGTCCTTAGCGGGCCTAGAGTCCCAGTATGTCAACGGAAACTATTCTCATCATCTTGGTTCTTGTGCTGGTGCTTGGCGGCGGCGGTTTCTTCTACAGTAGGCGACGCTGAAGGAGCTCTCTTCATGATGCTCCCCGATCTGCTGATGGCGGCACCGCATTTCGGAGTCGTCGGGGAAAACGTGTTCTAACGACGATTCCCGTTCCTGCTACGGCGACCCCGGCCCGGCGACCGGTACCGAAGCGCTCTGGGAGTGTTGCTCGATGATCTGTCTGGTGATGGGCAATGGGGTCACCCATTGACATATAACAAATGGAGTGGCCGTAGTGCGGAAGGATCTAGGGCTCGCGTTTCCCCACTCGACGGTCTCGAAGTAGGAGTGTCCGGTGCTTCCATCTGCGTGGATCTGCGGCATCCGTGGATGGATCCGGGAGAATGTCCGATTGGTTATGGATCCACAGATGACGCAGATGGGCGCAGATCTGTTGTGGGTGGCCGATGATGCGGAAGGCAGTTACGGGGGGCCGGAAGCAGTCATGGGATGGGGAGTGAGAGGTCGTCGTCCTGGGCGGACGCCGAGTCGCGAGACGGCGCTTCACGAGAAATCGGCCTCTGCGCGCCAGCGGCATCGCGCCGCTTCCGAACGCGAATGCTGAGTCCCGACCCATCCGCGATGCGCATCGTTGAGATTATCGAGTCCGGTTGCCAATGGGCGGCCATTTCAGTGTCGGCGCCAACCACCTCACCCGTCAGCGCCCGCTTCCCTTGAGTCCGGGTCGCCCACGAACGAGGGCGTGATCTCGTGCGAGCATCCGCCCTGCCGCTTGAAGGTGGGCAGTGGGGTCAAACATTGACATATAACAATTGGAGCGGCCGGTGTGAGGACGGATGAAGGGCTCACCTCTCCACATTCGACGGTCTCGAAGTATGGGTGCCCGGTGCTTCCATCTGCGTGGATCTGCGACATCTGTGGATGGATCTCGGGGAGTATCCGATCCGCGAAGGATCCGCGGTTGACGCCGAGGTGCGCAGACCTGGATCTGTTGACCGAGGTTTCGGGAGGTATCTGTGGAGTGCGGAAAATGGACATGGACGGTGGAGAGGGAAGTCAGGGTCCGGAGCGGACGCCAAGTCGCGAGACAGAGCTCGATCTATCTGGAGAAGGGGTGAGTGCGGAATGGCCAGCGACGAGCGGGGGGAGCCGGAACTCGCGACCTGCCGGGTGCGCGGGAACCGGACCTTCCGGTGGTGCACGGGGGTGGTCGAAGGTGGAGGCGTGACTTGAGCGTGGCGCACTGCTGTCCTCCCGGGGATCAGCCGTTCGTCATGAAGATTGAAGGTTCGGATCTTGTCGCGCCGCGGCTGAATCGTTTTTCCAGCGTCGCGTTGAGCGCGTTGTAATTTGAATTGG
>CAZYJB010000215.1:0-6931 GCA_964647675.1 uncultured Verrucomicrobiota bacterium
CTGGTGGGAGCGGCCCCGCTGCTGGGCTTGCTTGGAACGGTGTTGGGGATGCTGGTGACGTTCCGGGCCATCGCCACGGGCGGCGGGAAAATGGTCGACCAGATGGCGGTGGGCATTTCCGAGGCTCTTATCACGACCGAAATGGGGTTGCTGGTCGCACTGCCGGGAATGGTCCTGGCCTACATCATCCGCCGGAAGCGCAACGAGTACGTCAGTCTCGTCGCCCGCCTCGAATCGATCACTCTCCGGCACCTTCGAGTTCGTCTGCACGGCATGACGCGCGCCTTCGTCAAGTCGGGCGGCCGAGTGGTTGCCGCGGCCGGGCCCATCCCTGTCGCGCGGTCCCCCGTTCAGGCCTCCGAGGATCGTGGTCTGCCGGGCGCCAACCTGCTTCCCGGGATCCCATGAGGTTTCGCCGATCCCTCACGGAGTCCGAGGAGAACTCGGAGATCAACATGTCGCCCCTGATCGACATGGTGTTCATCCTGCTCATTTTCTTCATTGTCACGACCTCGTTCGTCGAGGAATCCGGGGTCGAGGTGGACAAGCCTGCCGCTGCGTCGGCCTCCCGGTTGGACAAGAACAGCATCATCCTGGCAGTGACCGCCTCCGGGCAGGTGGTTTACGGCGGGAAGGAGATCGGGGTGGGAGGCATTCGCCCGTTGGTCACCCGGTTGTGCGATAAGGAACCCCTGCCGGTCATCGTCCAGACTGATAAGGCCACCCCAGCCGGCGTGCTGGTCCGTGTCATCGACGAAGCCAAGCTCGGGAAGGCGAAGAACGTCAGCCTCGCCACCGAAGCAGGCTCTTAAGTCCGATTTCCGGTGCATGCGCAGTGTCTTTCATCCGCCAAAGTCCGACACGGGCTGGGTTCGGAGTGTCGTGCTGGGGATCGGGTTGCTGGGATTCGTCTTCGGAATCCTGCCGTTCACAACGGCTGTTTCCACCTCGCGTCAGCGGCAGTTGATGGTCACGCGGGTCGACGTCGCGGCTCCGCCGCCCGTCTCCGAGATCGCTGATGTCCCGCCGCCCCCGCCCGACGAGAAGGAGCCGGAACCCGAGCCGCCGCAACTGGCAGACGCTCCGGAAGCCCCGATGAACCTGAGCGTCTCCCTGGATCTCGCGGTCGGCTCGGGAGGGGTGTGGGGTGCAGGAATGCCCGGGGACGGGAACCCGTCGGGCGCGGGCAACCTCGATACCTTCGACATGGCCGAACTCGAGCGGCGGCCCGAGGTGATCAGCCAGGTCGCACCCTCCTATCCCTCCGAGCTGCGAAAGGCAAAAGTCGAAGGGGCCGTCACACTGGTGTTTGTCCTGAGTGAGACGGGAGCAGTGGAGGAACCGCGCATTGAAAGCGCCTCGCATCCCCAATTCGAAAAACCGGCGCTCGATGCGGTGCGCCGGTGGAGGTTCAAACCCGGTCTCAAGGACGGACAGCCGGTGCGCACGTTCATGCGCCTGCCCATGCGGTTTCGCCTCGGCAACACCTGAAACTCCCCCGCCCGCCCCCATGCTCCCGTCGCCCGTTTTTTCACTCTTGCTCCTGTTTTCCCTGGCGCTGGCCATGCCCGTTCGCGCGGCGGACGAAGGCGCGGCACGCTCCCGCCGCGACCGGGAGCGCTCCGTCTCGGCCAGCCCGTCGCCCGGGGTCCGGGACGCCGGCGCGCCCGGCGAGATTCGGTTCGCGCCGGTTCCCTCCGATCATCCCCTGGCGGGGATGTGGAATGATCCGGATTTTGCGCGTCGACTCGCCGGATCGTACGGGTTCCTCTCGGAGGCCGAGCCGCGCCTGAGTGCTGAAGAGCAGATCCTCTTCAGGGATCGCATCATGCCCTTGATCCGCGACGAGCCGGCGCGGGCGATCCCGGAGCTTCAGGCGGCCCTGAAGCCGGGCGCGTCGGCGGTCTTCGATTTCACGCTGGGAACCGTCTACTTTCAGAACGAGGACTTCACCAATGCGGTCGTCCACTACGAGGCGGCCCTGGCCAAGTTTCCCGATTACCGGCGTGCGCAGAGAAACCTTGCGCTGGCCCTGTCCCGCTCAGGTCGCTTCGACGAAGCCATCCCCCACCTGGCGCGAACGGTCGAACTGGGCGGCGCCGACGCTCGCACCTACGGCCTGCTCGGCTTCGCCCATCTGAGTCGCGAGCGGTACGTCTCCGCCGAAGCGGCCTATCGCCTGGCCGCCTTGTTTGCCCCGGACAACCTGGACTTCCAACTGGGTCTGGTGAAGTGCCACATCGCGCTCGGAAACCTCCAGGCTGCTTCGGCGCTGCTCGACGAGTTGATCCAACGTCATCCGGAACGCGATCAATTGTGGAGCCTCCAGGCCAACGTCTTCGTCCAGCAGGAGCGCCTGGAAAACGCCGTGGTCAGTCTCCAGATCCTTCGCAAACTCGGCCTCGCCACGTCCGCGCAACTTGCGCTGCTCGGTGACCTTCACTTCCGGCTCGAAAACCGCGACCTCGCGCTCGAAGCGTACCTCGCGGCGATCGAAAAGGACGGCGGGAAATCCCCGGCGCGAAGTCTGCGCGCGGCCGAAATCTTCCTGAGCCGTGGCGCCCCGGCAGACGCCCGCCTCCTGGCCGAAAAGCTCCGGACCGCGGGTGCGCTCTCCCCAGAGGACGAGCTCCGCCTCGCCAAGGTCGAAGCGCGCATCGCCTTCGCGGAGGGTCGCGCCGAAGAAGCGATGAAGCTGATCGAATCGGTGACGCGTCGGAATCCGCTGGACGGCGACTGCCTCCTCCTGGCGGGCGACCATTTCGCGCGTTCCGGGGAGCCCGAAAAGGCGGCTTTCCGCTACGACGCCGCCGCCAGGATCGAAGGATTCGAGGCGGACGCCCTCCTCAAGCTGGCCCAATTGAAGGTCACCCAGCAGAAATACACCGAGGCTGTCGAACTGCTCAGGCGCGCTCAGAAGCTCAAGCCCAGGGACAACGTCGCGCGCTACCTCGAAAAGGTCGAACTCGCCGCCGGGCGGGCGCGGTCCTGATCTCGCGCGACGACATGGCAACGACGCTCCCGCGTTCCAACGAGTTCACTTCCCCGTCATGACGAAGAGCTCGTCCGATCCGGCTTCCCGAATGTCCGGGCCCCTCGCAGCTCTCTGGATGACGATAGGGATGCTCGCACTTCATTTCTTCCTGCCGCCGAGTGCGCTGGCCCAGGACGCGGGCTCGATCTCAGGACTCATCATCGAGGGCTGGGACGGACGTCCGCTCGCCGGGACGACCGTGACCGTGCGGGGCACCACGCTCGCGACGACCACCGATGCCCAGGGACGATTCCTTCTCGGAAATGTCCCGGTGGGCGATCAGGTGGTCCGATTCTCGCGCTCGGGCTATGCCTCCGCCGTGGTGACCGACGTCCGGGTCCTGGCGGGCCTCACGACCACCGTCAACGGCACTCTGCGACCCGAGTTCTACGAGATGGAGGAATACGAAGTGACCGCCGAGGTCTTCGAGGAACAAGCCGTGGCGATCCTTCAGGAGCGCCAGAGTTCCAGTTCGATTCTCGATGCCATCGGCTCCGAACAGTTCCGCAAGCTGGGAGTGTCCGACGCTGCCGACATCATGACCAAGGTCACCGGCACCACGGTGGTGGAAGGGAAGTTCGCCGTGATCCGCGGCTTGGGCGATCGCTACAATCTCACGCTGCTCAACGGCGCCGAGGTACCCACCGCCGATCCGTATCGGCGCGCCGCCCAACTCGACATGATCCCGGCCGGAATGATCGATCGCGTCCTGATCAGCAAGAGTTTCACGCCGGACCTTCCCGGTGGATTCGCCGGAGGCGCGGCCAACATCGTGACCCGCTCGTTCCCCGACAAGTATACCCTCAGCGTTTCGCTGGGCGCGGAGTACAACACGCAGGCCACCGGCAACGGTAGCTTCCTCACTTACCGGGGTGGTTCCACGGACTGGGCGGCGTTCGACGACGGTACCCGCTCTCTTCCTCCGGAGTTGGTCGGCGTCTCGGGTGCCGACCTTTCGGTGCCATCGCGAGTGACCCGCGAAACGCCCGAGCAAGCTGTCGCGCGCCGCGCCCAGGCAGACCGCGTAAGCGGCTATCTCAATGCCTTCTCCTCCTCCCAGTTCGCCCCCACCTCCATGGCGCCGCCGCCTAATACTTCCGGCGCCCTCTCGCTGGGAAATACTTTCGAAACAGGGACGGGCAAACTCGGCTTCCTGACCTCGGTCACCTACTCGAGGAAATTCTCGTTCTATGACGATGGTTACACCGCCAAATACCGGAATGCGGAGAGCGATCCGGAGCCTTACGAGTCCTATGTCGACGCGCGTTCGCTGACCGAGGTCAACTGGTCCGGCGTAGTCAGCATCGGCTATGATCTGGGGGAAGACCACGAGTTCGGATTCAATTTCATCTACAACCGAAATGCCGAGGACCTGGCCCGTCGCCAGATCGGATCCCGCCCGGAGAACCTCTCGGGCATTCTGGTCGACCGCAGTTCGCTTCACTGGACCGAGCGCCACCTTCAAAACTTCCAAATGCTGGGGCGTCACCATTTCGAGGACTGGGCGGATATGAAAGCCGATTGGATCGTCTCGCTGGCTGGGACCGCCCAGGACGAACCGGATCAGCGCTATTTCAACTACGGACGCAATGCGGATTTCACCGGGAATATCGTCAACAACAACGCGCTGCCGGAGCCTTCGGTCCCCACCCGCAACTTCCGCAAGCTCGACGAATCAAACCTGATCGCGCGCTTCGATGACTCCATTCGATTTCGCATCTTCGACGATCTCGAGACGGTTTTCGGGTTGGGCACCTCCGTGGGAATATCGCACCGGGAGTTCTTCCAGAAGTCCTTCGCGTTCGAATCCGGGATTCCGGACGATCAGGATCCCTGGACCTATTCCGGCGACCCGAACACCTACTTCACCTCGGAGAATCTCCACTACACGACCGAGGTGAACGCGCGGGGGGCCACGAACTATGTTTTTCCCCGGCGGTTCCAGACCCAGCAGTTCGGCGATTACTCCTACACTGGGTCCCAGGACATCTTCGCTGGCTACTTCCGGTTGGAACAGGAAGTAACGCCCTGGCTCAGGGTCCTCGGAGGTCTTCGTCCGGAGAGTACCGACCTTCGGTTGGAATCGCTCTCCAACCGTGGCAACACCAACGCCGGCATTCAAAGGCTCGATGTGTTGCCTTCGGCGGGACTTCTGTTCGCGATTCGTTCCAATATGAACGTCCGTTTGAGTTATAGCGATACGGTGGCCAGGCCCACCTATCGCGAATTCGCCCCCTACGAGTCTTATGATCCGTTCGGCGACGAAATCGTTCGCGGGAATCCAAGCCTCGAGATGAGCGACATCCGGAACTACGACGTCCGCTGGGAATGGTATCCCGCCCCGGGCTCGCTTCTCTCGGTCAGCGGGTTCTACAAGGAATTGAAGAAGCCCATCGAGAAGGTGGTGGTTACCTTCGGCGGTGGTATCGTCGGTTTCGAGAATCGTGATCAGGCCACGGTCTACGGTGCCGAGTTCGAGGCGCGCCAGAAACTCGATGTCATCGACGACCTGCTCGCGAACTTCTCCGTTGGGTTCAACTTTTCCTACATTCTCTCCGAAGTACCGCTCACCCAGCGGGAGAAGATCAATGACCCCAACTCCGAGGATCCCCGCCAGCTCTACGATCAGTCCGAGTGGATCGTGAACGCGGACTTCAGTTGGGACCAACCGCGCTGGGGTACCACTGCGACCCTCGCGTTCAATTGGGCTGCACCCCGGATCTACCTCGTCGATCCGGGCGGACCCGACGTCTTCGAGCATCCGCCCATGATCGTCGTCCTCGTGGTGTCGCAGAAGCTCTCCAAACACTGGAAGCTGCGATTCTCCGGGAAGAACCTGCTGAACGCCGAATACCAGCGCACCTACGGCGAGGAGTCCGACGGGAAGCTTTACTCGCGCAACACGCGCGGCGTCGTGTTCGGTCTCCAGGCGACGTACGAGTACTGAGTCGGGGAAGGATTCGTTTCCGGAGCGTAACCGGCGCGACGTTGGCCTGTTTCGCTCCGGCGTTTCCATCAGGGGCTTCAGGAATCATGCAATCGCTAACCCACTCCCCCGATTACCGATGAACAGGCTTTTCTCCAGGATCGGAGCCCTGCTGGCCCTCGCCGCAGGCCTAGGCGCGCCGCAGTCCGCGCAGGCTGCCACCAATGAGGTCTCCGGTGCCATCACCGGGGAAGTCACCTGGTCCGCCACCAACACCTACGTCCTGACCAGCTACTCCTATGTGCTGAGCAATGCGGTGCTGCGCATCGAGCCGGGCACGGTGATCAAGGGTCGCAACGGGGTGGCGCCCAACTTCGGCACGCTCTTCGTGTGCCAGGGCGGGAAGATCATGGCCGAGGGAACCGCCGGGAATCCGATCATCTTCACGGCCGAGGAGGACGATCTCGCCGATGCCGAGGACTTGCTGGTGACCGACCGTGGTCTCTGGGGAGGTCTGGTGATTCTGGGCCACGCGCCCATCAACAAGGCGGTGAATGCGGCGGGAGACGCCGCCACGCCGAAGTACGAGGTGTTCGAAGGACTGGAGGACCTCCAGATCGACGGGCAGTACGTGCACCGCTTCGGCGGGTCGAATGCCGACGACAGCTCGGGGGTGCTGCGGTACGTGTCCCTGCGTCACGGCGGGCAGAAGCTGAGTCCGGACAAGGAAATCAATGGCGTGTCGTTCGGTGGCGTGGGCCGCGGAACCGTGGTCGAGCACGTCGAGGCCGCGTCCTTTGCCGACGACGGTTTCGAGTTTTTCGGCGGGTCGGTGAATACGAAGTACCTGGTCAGCGCGTTCAACGACGATGACGCGTTCGACACCGACATGGGATGGAACGGCAGGAACCAGTTCTGGTTCGGGATCCAGTCGAACGACAAGCGCGACAGCGGCTCCGAGCAGAACGGGG
>CAZYJB010000216.1:0-6905 GCA_964647675.1 uncultured Verrucomicrobiota bacterium
GGAATCCGCCCGCGCACCATCATGATGAACTTCTTGCCCGTCTTCCGCAGGTCGCGGTCGTCCTGCTGGTAGATTCCGTGAAACTTCAGGAATTGCTGATCATCCTCCGCAAATCGTTCCAGCGCAGGATCTTTCAGCGTCGACGCAATGGTGCCGGCCAGGGTCGGGATGGCGTCCTTGATAACTTCGTTGTGGCTGACCTTCGGCGCCACCGACGACGGATTATTCATGAGTAATACACTCAGGTTACTCAGCTAAGCCTGAGCGGACTCGGGCACGTTGTCAATCGCGTGCCTCTCCGCGGCCAGAAAGCCGGAACCCGGGACGCCTTTCTTACGCCGTTTTCGAAGTCCACTCAACCCTCGTTTCCCGTGCTCGAGGACCGGCGACAAACCCGATCTCCCACCCGCCGCTCAACCCTGTTCCGGCAACCAGTCCCCACTTGGCTCCGGCGGGGTGGAAAAACCCGGCGCGGGACGATTCGCTTGCGCGACACCCGGTGCCGCCTAGACTGGACCGGACAGATTCAGTCCGCTTCCCGGACTTTGAGACGTCGTCACCGCACCCATGAGCCAGGACCGTTTTTACTATTTCGACAACAACGCCACGACCTGCGTTGCGCCCGAGGTGGCCGACGCCATGATTCCGTTCCTGCGCGAGGGCTGGGCGAATCCGTCGAGCGCCTACCGGGCGGCCACGCATGTGCACAAGGCGGTCGAGGAGGCGCGTGCCAAGGTCGCCGCGCTGGTGCATGCCGATCCCAAGGAAATCCTGTTCACGAGTTGCGGCACGGAGTCGAACAACGCCGCCATCCACAGCGCGCTGGTCACGCAACCCGGCAAGCGCCACGTGATCACCACCGCGGTCGAGCACTCGGCCAACATCAATTACTGCGAGTTCCTCCAGAAGCAGGGCCACGACATCACCTTTCTGCCGGTCGAGTCCGATGGCTCACTGGACATTCATCTCCTCGAGAAGGCGATCCGGCCCGACACCGCGATCGTCTCGATCATGTGGGCCAACAACGAGACCGGCGTGCTCTTCCCGGTGGAGGAAATCGCCGCCATCTGCCGCAGCCGCGGGGTGCTGTGCCACACCGATGCCGTTCAGACGCCCGGCAAGCTGAAGATCGATGCGAAGGCCCTCGGCGTGGATTTCCTCTCGCTGTCCGCGCACAAGCTCTATGCGCCGAAGGGCATCGGCATGCTGTACGTGAAGCGCCGCACGCGCTTCCAGCCGTTCGTCATCGGCGGCCACCAGGAACGCGGACGTCGCGGCGGCACCGAGAACGTGCCGCATATCATCGGCTTCGGCACCGCGGCGGAAATGGCGGCGGGACTGGGCAACGACTACAACCAGCGCGTACGCAAGCTGCGCGACCGGCTCGAGAGCACGATCCTCAAAACCATCCCGTACTCGTTCGTGAACGGAGACCGCGAGAACCGGCTGCCGAACACCTCGAACATCGCGTTCGAATTCGTCGAGGCCGAGGCGGTCCTGATGCTGCTCGACCAGGTGGGCATCGCCGCCTCGAGCGGCTCGGCCTGCACCACGGGGTCGTTGGATCCTTCGCATGTCCTGACCGCCATGGGCCTCACGCCGATGCGAGCGCGCGGCTGCGTCCGCTTCAGTCTCGGCGTCTACAACACGGACGAGGACGTCGACTACCTGCTCGAGCATCTGCCGCGGATCATCCAGCGGCTGCGCGACATTTCGCCGTTGAATCCGGCGCACCCGGACAACGACAAGTACGACATCGAATCGGCTCGCCAGAAGCACGAGCAGGAGCTCGCCACGGCCATCGGCCGCGACGAGAACTGACCGGTTCCACCGGCTTGAGCCGAGTCACGACGCCGGCCGCGCCGGCGCCTAACCCCCGCCCCCTACTCCGGGGGCAGCCGCGTGTCCGGCACAGGCGTGACAGTTTCCTCGCGCGCGCCCTCGTTCCCGGGGAGTTCCGGCAGCGGAATCGGCACCCCCACCCCCGGTTCCGTCTCCCGTCCGTGGGTCGCGGATTCATCGGCCGCGGCAGGGATCCCTGTCACAACCGGCGTTGCGAGTGGCGGCATCCGGGTATCTCCGCCGGCGAACGTTTCGGGCAGCACGACGAGGGCGATGCGGCGATTGCGGGCCCGGCCCTCCGCGGTCGCGTTGTCGGCGATGGGCTGGAATTCGCCGCTGCCCACGGCGGACAGCAGGCGCGGATCGACCTTCGCCTTCTCGGTGAGGTACCGCACGGCGGCGATGGCCCGCGCGGCCGAGAGCTCCCAGTTGGACGGGTATCGCACGCGGATGGGCAGGTTGTCGGTGTGTCCGATGACCTGGACGTGCCGGTTGGTGTAGTGGGCGAGCACGCCGGCGATCTGGTCGAGCACCTGCATGCCCTCGGGCTTGAGCGCGGCTTCGCCGGAGTCGAAGAGGATCCGATCGAGAATATCGAGGGTGAGCTTGCCCTGCAGTTCGGAGATCACGACGTCACGCGAGCGCACGGCGGCGCGCATTTCCTCCTCGAGCTTCCGGCTGGCGGTCGACGCCTCGACCACCGCCGCGGCGAGTTCGGCGGCGCGCTCGCGGGCTGACGTCACCTCGGACCAAGCCTCGGCCAGGCGTGCGACCTGGGCGGTGGAAACCGAGCGGGTCGCATCGAGTTGGGAGCGCATCGCCGCCAACTCCGCGCGCTGTTGCCAGCCCGAGTACCCGAGCCACGCCGCGCCACCGGCGGCGACCAGACCCAGGAAAATCAACCACGCATCCCGATTCATCGGCCCACGATAATAGGTCGACGTCCCGACCGCGACCCCCGCGCTCTTCGGGTCATGGGATCGCGGAGCTACGTCTAGGAAGCGCGCATCCCGCGTTGAAGGCTGGGGGATTCTCCCGTTACGTTGTCGCCCATGCGTGCCGCCTACCTGCACGAGACCGGTCCCGCCGAGGTGATCCATTTCGGCGACCTGCCCGACCCCGTGGCCCCGACCGGCAGTCAGCTGCGGATCCGGGTTCGCGCCGTGGCCCTCAACCCGATCGACACCTATGTGCGCTCGGGCCTCGTCCCCATGGACCTTCCCAAGCCGTTCATCGTCGGGTGCGACTTTGCCGGGGTGGTGGAAGCGACCGGGCCGGCGGCGACGCTCTTCAAAAAAGGCGATCGCGTGTGGGGCAGCAACCAGGGACTGCTGGGCCGCCAGGGCACCTTTGCCGAACTGATCAACGTGGACGAGGCGTGGGCGTATGCCACGCCGGCCAACGTCACCGATGAGCAGGCGGCCGCCGGCGCGCTGGTCGGCATCACCGCGCATCTGGGCCTGGTTCGCGAGGCCGGGTTGCGCGCCGGCGAGACGATCTTCGTCAACGGGGGCAGTGGCGGCGTTGGTTCGACCGTGGTCCAGCTCGCGCGGGCCCTCGGGGCGCGCGTGCTGTGCAGCGCGGGTTCCGAGGAGAAGGCCGCCGCGTGCCGCGCTTTGGGCGCCGAAGCGGTCATCCTCTACCGCACCCAGGACGTGAAGACCGAACTCAAGCGACTCGCCCCCGCCGGGGTGCAGGTCTGGTGGGAGACCACGCGCGAACCGGATTTCGATGTCGCGGTTGCTTCGCTGGCGGCCCGGGGCCGCATGATCCTCATGGCCGGACGCGAAGCGCGCCCCGCCTTCCCGGTCGGACCCTTCTACGTCAAGGGCTGCTCGCTCAGGGGGTTCGTGATGTTCGCCGCCCCGCCGGACGAGCAGCGCGCGGCGGCGCAGGATCTCGGCCGCTGGCTGGCCTCCGGACAGTTCCAACCGCGCATCGACCGCGTGCTGCCGCTGTCGGAAACCGCCGCCGCCCACCGGGTCCAGGAGGACAACACCATCCGCCGGACCGGTGCCGTGGCGGGTAAGATCGTCCTCCGTCCATGAAATGCCAGTTGACGCACCCTTGGCCGCTGTTAGGGTCCCCGTCCCTTTTCGCTGGGAAGTGACATGAAGACATTTCTGCCCAAGCCGGTAGCCGACCTGCGTCGCTGGCACGTGATTGACGCCGAAGGCGCGGTGCTCGGACGCCTGGCTGTCCAGGTTGCCGACATCCTGCGCGGCAAGAACAAAGCCATCTACACGCCGCACCTGGATGCGGGCGACTTCGTGGTCGTGATCAACGCGGAGAAAGTCCGCGTCACGGGCACCAAGGAGAACGACAAGCTGTACATGACCTACTCGGGATGGAAGGGCGGCGAGAAGTACCGCTCCGTGGCGCAGGTTCGCGCAGCGCAGCCGGAGAAGCTGATCCACCATGCCGTCAAGGGCATGATCCCCAAGAACCGCCTTGGCCGCCAGTTGCTCACCAAGCTCAAGGTCTACCGCGGCCCGAAGCATCCGCATTCGGCGCAGATGCCGGACACGCTCGCTCCGGCCAAGTAACGAGAACGGCTGACCCTCCCGCCATTTTTCAACCGCTCCCGCCGCCATGATCGATCCGAAGACTCAAGAGTACGTCACCACGGGCCGCCGCAAGACGTCCACCGCCCGCATCCGCCTCATCTCCGGCTCCGGCAAGTTCTCCGTGAACGGCCGCGCCTTTGAGACCTATTTCCCGACGGACAATCTCCGCACGCTGGCGCTGCGGCCGCTCGCCGCGACCGAGTCGCTCGCCAAGTACGACGTCCGGGTCAACGTGTCCGGCGGCGGCCCTGTGGGTCAGGCCGGCGCGGTCAGCCTCGGCATCGCGCGGGCCCTGCTCGAGCTCGATGTGAACTCCAAGGCCGCCCTGCGCAACGAAGGCCTGCTCACCCGCGACCCGCGCATGCGCGAGCGCAAAAAGTACGGCCAGCCCGGTGCGCGCAAGCGGTTCCAGTTCTCCAAGCGCTGATCCTTTTACCGCTTCCCAACGCCCCGCTGGCCCACCAGGCCGCGGGGCGTTTTGCTTTGTCCCGCGACGCTTCGCTTTCCAACCCGCCATCCTTGCCCTAAAAACCCGGCACGGGCCCCGCCCGCGTTCCGACTTCTGCCCCCGACCCACCCATGCCCCCGACCCGCGTCAAAGCCGCCATCGTCGGCGCCTCCGGCTACTCCGGCGAGGAACTGGTCCGCCTGCTCCTGAACCATCCCCACGTCGACCTGGTGGCCGTGACTTCGCGCCAGAACGCCGGCCAGACCATTGCCCAGGTGTTCCCCCGCTTCGCCAGCCACCCGCTCTCGCGCACGATCCGGTTCTCGGAACCCGACGCCGCACGCCTTGCCACGGAGGCTGAGGTCATCTTCCTCGCGCTGCCACACGGCGTGGCGGCGGAATTCGCCATTCCGCTGCAGAAAGCCGGTCGCCGGGTCATCGACCTGAGTGCGGATTTCCGCCTGCGCAGCGCCGCGGTGTATCAGGAGTTCTACGGCCACGTGCATCCAGCTCCCGAACTGCTGGCCACCGCGGTCTACGGCTTGCCCGAGTTCCATCGCGAGGCCATCCGCAAGGCCACTTTGGTCGCCTCGCCCGGCTGTTACCCGACCAGCATCCTCGTTCCGACGCTGCCGCTGCTGCGCGCCGGGCTCATCGAGAGCACCGGCATCATCGCGGATTCGTGGAGTGGCGTGAGCGGCGCCGGGCGCAAGGCCGAGGTCGACTACCTCTTCTGCGAGTGCCATGAGAGCCTGCGCGCCTATGGTGTCCCCAAGCACCGCCATCTCTCCGAGATCGAGGAGCAGCTCGCGTTGGCCGCCGGCAAGCCGGTGACGATCCAGTTCACGCCGCATCTGGTCCCCGTGAACCGCGGCATTCACACGACGCTCTATCTCGCGCCCGCCCGCCGGTTCCACACCGCCGACGAGCAGTCTGCGCTGGGCGACGCCATCGCTGCCTGCTACCGCGAGGCCTACGCCGGCGAACCCTTCGTGCGGCTCCTCGAAGGCAAGGCCCTGCCCGACACCAAGAACGTCGTCGGCACCAATGCCATCGAAGTGGCCTGGCGACTCGACCCGCGCACCGGCCGGCTCATCGTGTTTTCCGCCGAGGATAACCTGCTCAAGGGCGCCTCAGGTCAGGCGGTGCAAAGCCTCAACCTGATCTGCGGTTTCCCCGAGACCGCCGGGCTCGTGGCGTGAGGCACAATATTCTCGTTGAGCGAAGCGCCGCGGTATTGCTGGATCCCCCCTTCATGTACCGGCCCCGCCACGCTGCTTTCACCCTGATCGAGCTGCTGGTGGTCATCGCCATCGTGGCCATCCTCGCGTCGCTTCTGCTCCCCGCCTTGTCCAAGGCCAAGGCGCGCGCCCAGGGCGCCGCGTGCATGAACAACGTCAAGCAGCTCAACCTCGGCTGGGGTCTCTATTCCGACGACCACGACGAACGTCTGGTCAACAATCACGGCGTCGGCGAGACGCGTGCGCGACGCCAAAACTGGGTGAACCACGTGCTCGACTGGGGCGCCAGCGAGGACAACACCAACCTCGTCTACCTCACCGACGCCTTGCTCGGCCCCTTCTGCGGCCGGTCGGCCGGCGTGTTCAAGTGTCCCGCCGACAAGTCCATGTCCGAGGTCGGCGCACGCATCCGCAGCTTCGCAATGAACTCGCTGGTCGGAGATCCCGGGGAGCTGACCAACCGCTTCAACCCGAGCCTGGTCCAGAACTTCAAGACCACCGACTTCAGCCAGCCCTCCCAGACCTTCGTCTTCCTCGAGGAACATCCCGATTCCATCAACGACGGGTTCTTCATGAACCGCCTCGAAGAGGAACCCAAGTGGGGCAACCTCCCGGCGTCCTACCACAACAACGCCGCCAACCTCAGCTTCGCCGACGGCCACGTCGAAACCCGGCGCTGGGTTTCGCCCACCACGCTTCGTCCTCCCGTGAAGGGCGCCCTGCCCACCGGCACGCCGGCGGTCCCGACCCAGGACTGGGACTGGCTCAAGGACCGCACCAGCGTGCGTCGCACGCCTTGAACTGCCC
>CAZYJB010000217.1:0-6905 GCA_964647675.1 uncultured Verrucomicrobiota bacterium
CGCGCCGTTCTACCGCCGCTTCAGTAGCGCGTTGAACTGATTCACTTCCCCGCCGCGTCGCCGACTTTCGGGCCGTACAACTTCGCAAGCTCCACCAGCAGCGGATCCAGGATGCGGAAATAGGCGTCGTCCCCCAGGGTCGTGCGCTGGTTTCGCAGGCCGTCCAACTGCCGCTCCAGTTCGTCCCGCCGCGCCCGCCGCGTGGGATCAAGCGACGCCTCGGCCTCACTGCGCATCAGGTGCCGTTGGTGCGCGAATAGGCCGTCCACCCCACTCCCCTCCCGCGCGCGCTTCGTCGGGCGCAGGCCTCGGAACCAGTCCGAAGGCGTGCCTAACCGGTCGCCGTTGTCGTCGATCAGCGAATGCTCCGAAGCCAGACGGCCTTCCGTCTTGTAGAACTCCGCCACCCGCGCTGCGGCGCTGAGATAGGCCTCCAGCAGCGAGGTCTGACCGTCCCGGTCGAGGTCCGCCGCCGGATCGACGATGGTCTGGGCGAAGAACTGGCCCAGCCGCGCGAAGTTCTGCTCGTTGCCGCTGCGGGTCGCGGTGATCACCACGCGGTTGCTCGCCGAGAGCACCGGCAGGGCCGGACCGCTGGCCGAGGCGAAATTGAGAATCACCGCGGGGCGCGTCATCGGCTTCAACCACTCCGCCAGTTGTGCGGCGGATACATCGGCACCCCGGAGGTTGAACTTCGATTCCTTGCCGTCGTACGTGCCATGTCCGATCAGCACCAGCCAGAGCTCGCCGTCGCCGGTCGCCACGACATTGCTGACGGCGGCGCTCAGCCGCTCGAAGTCCGAACCCGGCAGATTGGTCTCCAGGCCAACGCGTGTCACTGGCACGTGCGCCGTCTCGCAGGCCTGCATCCAGCGCGACGCCTGGTCGAGGAAGCTGGCGCCGAACTCGGGCTCGCCCCCCGCGCCGACGACCAGCAGGACATGGGCGCTCGGAGGCAGGACCCCGCCATTGGCCTGCTGCGCCGCGCCGGCAGCGGTTCCCTCGGTCGTGGCCCCCACCCAGGACAGCCCGACCCCAGCCAGCAGCCCTCCAACCTGGTACCACCAATGCGCGCGTCTCATGGCCATCCCTTCCACCGGCGCAACCCCCATTCGGCGACAAAACAGGTCAGGGCGAATCCGAACATCGCGGCCGTGTGCCAGACCGGCTGCGACCAGGTCTCCATGATCGGCGCCGCGCGCAGCGGCATGCCGCCCGCCCAACCCTTGAGGTCCTCGGGCTTCACCAGACTGCCGCCCGTCTTCTGCGCGATGTGTTCGAGCAAGGCCACGTTCGGCTCGAGCGAACGGAACTCCTCCGACGCCGGATCACTCGCCCAGCCCGCTTCGGCCCTTCCAACCTCGGCGCCCACCTCGTTGGTCACCGACGTGGTGGCCCGAAATCCCCCGGTGGTGCGGGGAAGATAGGTGGCCACGTAGACGCCCGCATCCTGCGTCGAAGGCTCGGCCCGCAGGCGCGCCGGCGCAGGCTTGTTGGTGGACCCCGCAGCCGTCCCGAACACCACCGGCTCGACGTCGATGTTCACCACCGAGCCGTCCAGCGGCTGGAACGCGGCGTCTCGGACGCGCACGGTGAGATTCATGGATCCCAGCGGATCATTCGGCACGGGCTCGGCCACCATCTCCACGCGGGGCGGGGACTCGGCAACGAGCCACCGCATCATCTGTCGCCACGCCTTGTCGAGATCGGCGCGCGCCGTCGCGTCGCGCATGCCCCAGCGCCAAAGGTCCCCGATCATCAGCGAACCGGTACGCCCGCGGCCGAACCGCTGGATGACCAGCGCCGGCAGATCGCGTCCCGATTCATCCTTGGCCGTCGCCACCACGCTTGCGCCCGGCTTCACCGCGCTGACGTGATTGTGCACGCGGAACGCGGGCATTCCCTCGATTCGCTGCCGTTCGGTCACCTCCTCATCGCGCAGCCGTGCCCAGGGCAGCAGCCATCCTTCGCGCGCCAGCTCGAAGCGCACCGTCGCCCCCGGCGCGTTGGTCTCCGCGCGATCGAGATAAACCGGCAGCAGCTCGCCGATCGGCGTGCGGTGATACGCACCCTCCCGAAAGCTCTCCATGCCACCCAACATCATCAGGCCGCCGCCGCGCTCGGAGACGAACCGCTGCAGCAAGGCCGCCTGCTCAGGCGTAAAAAACGCCGCCTCCACATCGTCCAACACCACCGCGTGAAAGTTGAACAGATCGGCCGGCAGGATCGGGAACCCATCCTTCAACTCCAACTCGTCGCGCGTGTTCAGGCGCACCATGACCGGCTGGTCGTACCGCGCTACCTCGTCACGGGACTGGTCGCCGAAACCGCGGAACAGCGGGTTGCTCGTCTCGCCGCTGCGCCCGCGGAACTCGAACTTCGGCTCCCGCCGCGCCACGCGGATCAAGGCCACCATCTGCAACTGCGTGTCCTCCGAGACGGCGCGGTTCAGGAACTTGAATTCCCAGTTCGGACGCCCCGACACGTACAGGATGCGATACGGCCCGCGCCCGCGGTCCACCGCCACCACGCGTGTGTTGTTGACCGGCGTCGCCTCCTCCGACGCCTTCGCCGAGCCCTCGTCCCCGGAGCCATCGAGTCCGGCCGACAATTCGAAAAACAGGACGCCGTTCTGATCGGGCTTGGGCCGCAGCGTGAACGGGGTCGACTCATTCGAGGCCTTGGCGGTGCCGGTTTCCTCCACGACCATCGCGCCTTTCTGGTCTCGGAGCCGCACCCGCAGGCGTTCGCCGCGAAAGCCCGGCGCGCGTACTTCAGCCTGGATCGACACGGGTTGATCTTCAAATGCCGACTGGCTCACCGCGACCTGGGACAACGCAACGTCCTTCAGCGCGCCGGGGCGCCCCACCACCACCGGGTAGACGGGAGGAAGTCCCTCGAGCGACGGCAGCGCGCCATGCAGGTCGGTGGCATTGCCGTCCGTCAGCAACAACACCCCGGCCAGCGGACGTCCCTTCATGCGCTCGGCCAGCGTCTTGAGTGCCGAGCCGAGTCCGGTCGCGCGACCATTGAAGTCCAACTCCGTGAAATCGGTGACCCCCTGCAGGCGCGAATCGAACAGGTAACGGCGCACGTCGAAGGTCTCCGCGAGCGATTCCTGCCAGTCGCCCGACGTGCGCTCCAGCCATTGCTTCAGCCGCACGCCACGCGTCTCGCTGTCGCCGGTATCCCGAACCTGCAATCCCTGGCTGTTGTCCGCCACCACCGCGAAGAGGTTCGAACCCGGACGCGCACGTTGTGAAGAGCGCATGGGCTCGAGCAGGCAGAAGGCAAGCGCGAGGATGCCCAGCAGCTTGAGCGACGGACAAACCCACTTCAGCAACGTCGGGCCGGCGCGAAGATAACTCCAGGTGAGGATGACCAGCGCCAATCCGGCGATGATCAACGCCGGCACGCCCCACGACTCCCCCGCCAGTGTGAGATTCAAATTCATCCCGTGCGCATCGACTGCATCCCCATCGCCCCGTTCACTTCCCCAATTGCTCGTAATAGCGCCGTACCAGTTCGCTGTACTTGCCCGGCACCGGATCGCGATCGATGGCCACGCGCTGGTCCTCGCCGCTGCGCCGCGCGAGTTCCTCGTCCAACTGCCGTCGCACCTCGACCAGCGGCTTGAGGATCTGCAGCCGTACCACCGCCCAGTCGGGCTTCTTCATCTCGCGCCGCACCTCGGTGCGCGTGAGCTGCGCGCGCGACCGCGCTGTCGCAACGTCGTTGCGCAGGTCCGGCAGGTCGATCATCTCCTCAACCTCGCGCAGGCGGTCCGACCACTCGCCGAACCCTTCGGTGGTCAACGGCCCCGTCCCCGCACGCGTCCCGCCATCCCCCTCCCCGCCCAGCAGCGCGTCGAGATCGAACCCGGCCGCCCGCCCGCCGCGCTGCGACCCGCCATTGCCACCACCGCTTCCCGAGCCCGAGGGGCCTCCGCGCTGGCGACCACCTTGGCCCTGCCCCTGACCCTGGCCGCCCGCCTGGGCCAACTCGCGCTGCCCTTGCCCGCGACCCCGGCCCTGGCCTTCTCCAGGATTCTGACCCTGACCCTGACCCTGACCCTGACCCTGACCCTGACGCTGACCGGGTTGCCCGGCGCCTTCCGCGTTCGCCTGGTTCTGCTCTTGTCCCGGTGATCCGGCATTGGCCTGCGACGTCGACTCCGAGCGCCCGCCCTGGCCAGGCTCACGCCCCAACCCCTCGCCCGCCGCACCACGCTCGCGGCCCTCCTGCTGGCCTGCGGCACCTGGCTGCCGACCCTGGCCCTGGCCTTGAGCGAGTTCGCGTTCACCGGGGTCGGCATTCTCACCCGCGCCACCGCGCTCCTGGGTTTCGCCCGGCTGCCGCTGGGAGCCGCTGCCTTCGTCGCGCTCGCCCGGTTCGCCACGACCACCCGCGGCCGCCCGTTCATGGCGCGTGGCCTCAGAGATTTCGCGCTCGAGCTGTTCGGACAGACTGTCGAGTTCATCGCGCGCCAACCGCAACGCCGACGTGTCGTCGCCGAGCACGCTCTCCGCCGCCTGGTCGATGCCCCGGCGCAGGGTCTGCAGGTTGCCCTGGGCGCGGCGCGACGCTTCGCGCGCTTCGGCATCGAGGCCCTGCCGCACCATCTCGCTGGTGGCCGCGAGGGATTTCCCCTCCTCACCCGACATCGCCTGCAAACGTTCGTAGAGGCCGCGCGACATGCGGCCCCGTTCGACCAGGTCCTGCTGCAACTTCTCGACACTCGACGCCTCCAACTGGCTCAACTGGCGCAGGGAGTCGTACAGGTGTTCCGAGACCAGCGGCTCGGACGCCTCGGCTGCCTGCGACATCTGCGTGGCGCGATCGACCAGGTTGGTGAGCCGCTGCCGTTGCTCGGCGAGTTTCTGGGTCACATTCTCCGGTTCGTTGGCCGACGAGAGCGTCTTCCGTCCCGGCGGCTCGGCGGCACCGATCTCGCGCTCGATCTCGGACTGGCGGCGCTCGAGCTCCCGCGCGTCCGCGCGCATCTGCCGGAGGTCTTCGGAGAACTCGCTCGAGTTCTGCTTCCGGATCTCGTCGCGCAACTCCTGGAGCTGCCGCTGCGCGCGTGTGCCCGAGGCGATCGCCTGACCCAGCGCGCCGTCGCCGGTCGCTTCCGCAGCCTGCTGCATGTCGTTCCGCGTCTGCTCCATGCGCTCGCGCATCTCGGACATGCGCGATTGGTTCTCCGGCCGCTGGGAGCGCTGGTCCAGTTCATCCATGTCGGCCAGCATCTGCCGCTGCTCCTCCTGGAGGCGTTTGAGCTGGCGTCGCAACTCCTCGCGCTCCTGGTCGGTGCGCGCCTCGCGCAACTCGGTCTGCAATTCCTTCAGACGCTCCGTCACGTCCTGCTGCCGGCGCGCCAGCTCCTGCAGCCGGTTCAACACCTGCAACTGCTCACGTCGCTCCGGCGTGGCCGGCGATTGCGCCTGCCGCTGGGTCTCATACCGGTTCTCCGACTGCGCAAGATCGAGTTCGTCCAACTGCGCCTGGTTGCGCCCTTCGCCCCCGCCACCCCCGCCCTGGCTGCGCGCGCGGGCCACCTGCGTCTCGCGCTGCTGCAACTTCAGCAGCGCCTGATAGGCCGCCTGCTCGGCGTTCAGCGCACCGGAAAGCGCGTCGCGCGACGATGACGCCTCGCCCAATCGCACGACGGCCGAAGCCATGGCATCCACGGCGGTCTCCCACAGTGGCTGGGCCTGGGGCCCCGCTTCGCCCGCCTGCTCCTCCGCCTGGCGAAGCACCTCCTGTTGCGACTGCTTCACCACGTCGACATCGCTGCGATACTGCGACTCAGCCGTCTTCGCGCCGCGCTGCAGCTTCCACGTCGCCGACACAATCTGCTTCTGCAGTTTCAACAGCTCGGTCATCGGGTTCTGCCCGCCTCCCTGCTGACCCTGCTGCGATTCACCGGATCCGCTGTCCCCTTCACGAAAAATCTCCTCGAAAGGCCGGATCTCGGCGAACAGGAGATCGCTGGTGGTGCGGCGCACTTTTCCGTCGGGACCCATGTCGTCGGCCCACACGTACCACGACACCAACTGGTCCGGCTGCACGCCGAAATCCTCGAGCCGCAGCAGATGCTGGAACCCGCGCCGCTCCCCGCGCGGCACATCACGGCCCAGTTCGATCACGCGCGCCTCCTGATCGATGAGGCTCACTGCCAGCCCGTGCGCCAGGACACCGAAGTCGTCCCAGACCGTGCCGTCGAAGCGCACTTCCTCCAGCGGCGACGGACGCACGTCGCCGCGCGGCGACACCAGCTTCAGCTCGGGCACGCGATTCGGTAGCACATCGAACACAAACTGCGCCGGCACCTTGTTCGTGCGGCCGTCGGCATCCACCAGGCGCAGGTCATAACCGCCCTTCTCCATCAGGACGTGCGACGCCAGGGTCGCGGCCGCGCGATTGGTGGCCACGGTTAGCGACAATGGCTCCTTCGCGCGATCGCGCGGCACCAACTGCGCCGATTTCACGACCTTGTTGAGCTGCAATGCCAGATCGAGCGATGTGCCCTCCACCGCCGTCACGCGGCGCGTGTCCTCGACGACCTTGGGCGACTGCCCGGTGTAGGAAGGATAATTGAGGGTCGCGTCCGCCCGTTCGAGTCTCGGGAACTCGAACACTCGGACCTTGTATTCCGGCGTGCGGCGGCCCTCGTACTCCACTCGATAGACGAAGTCCTGAGCCACCTCGGTCACCGTGCCGCCAAACACGGGATCGGACAGACTGCGCGTGAGCGGCATCCGCCGTTCACTGGCTGCCGAGGCGCCGATGACGAGTTCGGCGGACGCGGGCGGCGTGGCGCCGAACCTCGCCAGCACGACCAGGTTCTCGCCCTTCTCGAGCGTGGCATCCCCGGGAGTCACCTGGACACCAAAGGCGCGCGC
>CAZYJB010000218.1:0-6877 GCA_964647675.1 uncultured Verrucomicrobiota bacterium
GCTCGCGGCTACGTCCGTCGTAGACGCCGCCGTCCAGGCGGCGCTCGACCGCTCCGGCAACGCCCCCTTCGCCATCGCCATTCGAGCGCGAGCTCACGCTCGCGGCTACGTCCGTCGTAGACGCCGCCGTCCAGGCGGCGCTCGACCGCTTCATTGACCCCATCCGCTGAAGCCAGTTAGCGCAGGCTGTACGCCCGCGGCTACGAGGCTCACGGCCTCACGGTCAGCGTCACACGCTCGGTGAACACGCGCCCGTTCAGATCGCGCGTGCGTACTTCGATTCCGTGCTCGCCGGCCGGCAGCGCCGGCAGGGGCGACTTCCACAGGTGCGGCGACACGATGGGCTCCGACATTTTGCGGAATGGCGGGATGGGCGGAGGATTCAGTTCCTCGGCCTTCTTCCGCGCCACATAGGCCGGATCCGCCTCCGCTGAGCGCACCATCTCCGTCCAACGCCCGCGTCCACCGACACGGAACTCCACCCGCGAGCGCGCCGAGCCATCGAAGACATTCACGTGCAGCCAGCGCAGCTCCGTGCCTGACGCCGAGACCTCGGACGGCAAATGCACCGCCATCTGCCGCGTGATCGGCTGTCCGGACGCCTTGTAGGTCAGCTCGGCGCGCGTGCCGTCGAAGGTGACGATGGCATAACCGTTGGGTGCACCGTCGCGCATCGTGGCGTGCGGGATGCCTGCGCCATCCGGCGCGCCCGTCCACCAACTGCCGCACGCCGTCACGGTCACGATGTGGTGATGCGGTTCCCTGCCACGCCAGCCGTCCGCCGCGGTGATGAAACGGTGCTCGTGCCAGTGGGTGTGCCCCGAGACCGACAGTGCGTACCGGCGTTTCTCGATCAGCCGATAGAGCTCGCCGCGATTCCCCACGTCGGTCAGCGGGATGTGCATCATGAGCACCACGAGCTGGTCCTCCGGCACCCGCGCGAGGTCGTTGCGCACCCACTCGAGCTGCCGCGCGTCGAAACCGCCCTTGTACTCGCCGGTACCGGCCGGCTTCTCACCGCCCCATTCGATGTCGTCCAGCGCGATGAAATGCACCGGGCCGTGGTCAAAGGAGTAGTAATTGGGACCGTACACCCGCGTAAACGTCTCGTTCGATCTGCGGTCGTCGGGCACATCGTAGTTGATGTCGTGATTGCCGATCACGTTCCACCACGGGACGCCGATCAACGCCACCGCCGCATTGTGCGGCTCGAACACGGAGAGATCGTCGAAGACCACGTCGCCCAGTGTGACACCGAAGGCGGCATCCGTGCCCACCAACTCGCGCACGATGGTGTCCTTGAAGTAGTTCACCTCGCGCACGTCGCGCGGCTGGGTGTCGCCCATGAACACCGCCTTGAACGTCCGCGGCTCGTCCTGACGGCGCAGCGGGAAGTCAACCGAGGCAGGCAACGGACCCGTCGGCGCCACGCCGGGATACTTCAACGTCGTCGGCGAGCCCTTCGGCTTGTGCACATAATAGAATTGCGGGAGCTGCTGGCGATTCACCGGCGGCATGTAGCCGCGCGGTTTCACCACGAAGATCACCGTGTCGTCGTCGACCGGCAGTTCCCAGCGGCCGTCGCGGTCGGTGACCACCACCTCGCGCTGATTCGACACGCGCACGCCGACCAGGCCGCGTTCACCGGCGTCACGAACGTCGTTCCCGTTGGCATCCTCGAACACCACGCCGCGAGCGGCACCCGCCGACTGCGGCGATGCACTCCAGGCGGTCAGCACCAGCATGGCCGCAGCCAGGGCCGCGGGGTTGGATCGGGCGGGCATCATTCGGGAAGGCTGCTGCACGGCCGGGCCCGTTGGCAAAAGAAAGGTTGGTCACGAACGCGCTGCTGCCACGGGCACGGCCGGATCGCCCGTCGCGGCGCTTCCGGGCGCCCGGGTGGTGACCACCGCCCAGGTTGCACCGAGCGTCACGAGGGCCCCGGCCACCTCGGTCCAGACATAGCGCTCGCCGAAAAACGCCGCGCCGCCCAGCGCCGTGGCCACCGGCAGCAGCATTTGGATGGACGACCCCTTCGCCACCGAGAGATCCCGGAAGGACCGCGTCAGCGCCAACTGCCCGGCCGTGACGAAGATCGACGCCACGATCAGCCCGAGAATCACCCAGCCGGGCAGGCCGGACAGATTCCCGCCGGCCAGCGGCAACGCCACCAGGAAACTCCAGATGCACTGGGATCCGTAGATGGTCGAGGGATGCTCCTCATGGATCAGCAGACGGATGAGCACGACGGCAGCTCCGGCCACCACCGCCCCCACCAACGCGAGCAACTCGTAGCGCGTCACGCCTCCCCCGGAGAGGCCGTCCGCGAAGAACACTCCCAGCCCAGCCAGCGCCACCAGCATCCAGCCCACGCCGCGGGCGGTCACCCGCTCGCCGAGGCAGAAGGCCGCCATGAGCGCACCAAACACGGGATAGGTGAGGTTGAGAATCACCGCGCGCCCCGCGCCGAGGTGGTCGATGGTCACGTAGAACAGGAGGATGCCCGCGGCCCCCACCATGCCGCGCAGCAGCAGGAGGGGGCGTTGAACCAGGCGCCACGGCTGAAACCCGCGTCCGCGGTAGACCCCCAGCACCACCGCGAGCCCCACCCAGCCACGGAACACCGAGGCGACGTAGCCGTCGGCGGCCGGCACCTTCAGCGAGATGGCGCGCAGCACGAGCACGTTGGCGGCGAAGAACACGACCGACACCAGCATCAGAACGATGCCGCGCCGTTCGGCGGGAGGGATTCGCGTATGCATTCAGGTCGGGGTTCCGACCGGAGGCGAAGAGGGACGGGCGGGAAGCGAACTGCGAACTCCCGGCCGGCCCATCGGCCACCGGAGGTTCGCGTGCTCACATCGCTCACGCCAAGCCACCGGCCGCCTCCGTAGCGCGCCACAGGGCACGTACGCAGGACAGTCGAATAGCCTTGGCCATCAGATGCTGCACCGCGGCTGGGGTACGTCCAAAGCCGCCACGGGTCAAGCCTCGCCCTGAACCCTGCGCGGCGAACGAACGAGGATCTGGCGAACCGCGAAGAAGTTACGGGCATGAGGAGGACGGAGGGATGTCGATCGGCGGGTCCGCCATCAGAACGTCAACACCCGCTCCATCCCGAAGCTCTCTACTTCGTGACTTCGTGGTTCAACCCGAACTTTACGGTCGCCGTTCACCGTATCCCCGACCGTAGAGGTTTGGATTAACCACGAAGGAAAGAAGGACACGAAGGTCAGCGATCCGAACCCCCACCTCGTAGCTTTCCACCGCGTGAACATCTCCGATGAAGCACCCCTTCCCGCGCTGAGAATACTTTCGTGGTTCGTTATCCAGGGTTTAAAGCTGACTACGAAAACGGCCTTCCGGTGGGTCGTTTCGAAGCGCAGGCGGACGCCGCGACGCAGTGAACACACCCTTTCGCACCGCCGATTTCGCGCCATGATGGGCGCGGCGCGCGACCCGCAGCGGCCCCTCACCCGATGAATCCCTACTCGAAACCGGAATCCTCCGAACTGAAGAAACGTCTCTCCGCCGAGCAGTTCGCCGTGACCCAGCAATGCGGAACGGAACCGCCCTTTCGCAACGCGTTCTGGGACCATCACGAACCGGGCCTCTACGTCGACGTCGTCTCCGGCGAACCGCTCTTCCTGTCGATCGACAAGTTCGACTCAGGGACGGGTTGGCCCAGCTTCTCACGTCCCGCACCCGACGTGGAGATCGTCGAGGTCTCGGATCACGAGTACGGCATGGTCCGGACGGAGGTCCGGTCGAAGCATGCCGATTCGCACCTCGGCCACGTCTTCGACGACGGGCCGCGTCCCACCGGACAGCGGTACTGCATCAACTCCGCCGCGCTGCGGTTCATCCCGGTCGCCGAGTTGGAGAAGGCGGGTTATGGCCGCTACCTCGCGCAGTTCGGTGCGGTCGGAACGTCGAGCACGAAGCGTGACGTGGCGATTCTTGCTGGGGGCTGCTTCTGGGGCATGGAGGAGATCCTGCGTCAGATCCCGGGCGTGGTGAAAACCCGGGTGGGCTACATCGGCGGCCGGACCCGGCAACCCACCTATGAAGAGGTCTGCACCGGAACGACCGCACACGCCGAGGCGGTGGAGATCGAGTTCGATCCTTCGGTCCTCAGCTTCGAATCGTTGCTCGGGTACTTCTTCCGCATGCACGACCCCACCACGCCCAACCGCCAGCACAACGACGTGGGCACTCAGTATCGCTCGGCGATCTTCTACACCTCGGACGCGCAGCGGGCGGTGGCGGAGCAGGTGAAGGCCGCCACGGGACTATCCGGACGGTTCAAGCGGCCCGTCGTCACCGAGATCGTCCAGGCGTCGGAGTTCCATTCCGCGGAGGAATATCACCAGCAGTACCTCGTGAAGAATCCGGGCGGATACAATTGCCATGTGCTGAGGGATTGAAGGCATTCCCCGGGGGCGCCTCACCCCTCACCTCGCCTGGTCGAACTGGACCCAATCGAGATTCATCAGGCCACCATGCCCCTCGTGGACGAAGACCGCGTACACATCCGCGCCTTCAGACGGCACGTTGGCCAGCGGTTCGCTGGGTTCCACCCAGCGATCCCAGCCGCCGGTTGGTTTCACGTGAAAGCGCGCCAGCAGTGGGCCCCCGACCGAGCCTGCCCGCAGTTCGAGATCCCCACCCGACCCGGCGCTCGCCACGCGGACCGTCGCACGGACGCTGCCTTGCAGCCGCAGCCGTTCGAAGCGCAACCGGTGCCCGTGATCGATGGCCCCCACCATGCCGCCCATCACCTTGGGACCCTCGAAGGCATCGGCGTGTTCGGCTTCGATCCGCCGGCTGTGCAGCCGCACCGAACTGCGCGAGGTGAGCGGGCCAGCGGCGCCGCGGCCCATGTCGGGGTAGCTGGCTTCGAGCACTGCGCTGCGCAGCGCCTCATCGGCCGGCGCCCGCAACTCCCCGCGCAATCCGCGTAAGAGTCCGCCACCTGTCTTACCCGACTCCTGCGCGAAGACCCAACGCACCATCAGTTGCACCTGGTCGCCCGTCAGCGATTCGTGCGGCAGCATGGGGACCTCGCCCCACACCTTGCTGCTGCCGCGCAGCACACGCTGCACACTCGCCTCAAGCGCACCCGGCTGATCGCGATAGCGTGCGGCCACCTCGACGAAGGGCGGCCCGACAATGCGATTCTCGACGCCGTGGCAATTGAAGCAGTCGCTCTGCTTCATCAGCGCCAGCCCGGGTTCGTCGACCGTTTCCTTCCCATCCCCGCGGCTCCACGCCGCGCTGACCATCACCCGCGGGTCGATGAGTTCATCGTCGCGTCGTGAGTCTCCGTCCTCATCGTCGACCACCCTCACCTCGTAGGGGACTGGTTGCCCTGGCGTGAAGAAATCGCCCTCCTGCGGAGACACGAACCGCACGTCGGGTGACGTGTTCCCCACGATGACCGGCACGCTGGCGCGGCCCGACGCGCCACGCGAGTCCGTCGTGATCAACTCCAGCACGTAATTGCCGGGCTCGCGCAGCACGACCCTCGCGTCACGAGCCGACGCGATGCGGCGTCCATCGGGATGCACACGCCACTCGTAGTTCAGGCCCCCGCTGTCGTGGTCGAAGCTGCCCTCCGCGGACAGCATCACTTCCAGCGGCTCCCGTCCCGAGCGCGGGTGCACCCCGGCCTTCGCGATGGGCGCGAGGTTGCCCCACTGATAGCTCAGGCGCACCAGCCGCGCATCGGGATTTGCGCCCCAGGTCTCACCGTAATCGAGGAAGTACAGGCAACCATCCGCGCCGAAAGTCGAATCCACCACGCGGCGCACGACGAACTCACCCCGCCTTTCCGCGGCTTCGATACGCCCCTTGTCGTTGGCCAGGGTGAGCACGGCAGGAAACGCTTCGATGCCGACCAGATCAGAGTTCGCATCCAGGCGTGCCCATTTCAGGAACGGACGCTGCCAATCATAGAACAGGAGACAGCCGTCGAAGTGCTCCGGAAAGCCGCCGGTGTTGCGGAACTCGGGACGGAAACGGAACACGGGTCCCGCGCAGGCGGTGCGCCCGCCCTCGCCGAGCGAGGGGAACTCCTTCGAGGCCCCGTAGGGCCAGTAGATGAGGGCTGGCTGCGCGGGCGGAAGCACTTTGGCGCCCGTGTTGTTCCGACCTTCATTGACCGGCCGCGCGGGATCGAATCGGTCGCCCAGCTTCTTCGTGGCGAAATCATAGCGCGCATACGGGGCGTTGTTCCCGACGAAGAACGGCCAGCCAAAGTTCCCGGCACGCTTCGCCTGGTTCAACTCATCGTAGCCGCGGGAGCCGCGCGGTCCGTCACCGCCGGCATCGGGACCGACCTCACCCCAATACACATAGCCCGTCGCCGGATCGACACTCATGCGCCACGGATTGCGGCAGCCCATGACGAAGATCTCGGGGCGCCCTTCCGAGCCGTCCCTGGGAAACAGGTTGCCGTCGGGAATCTCGTAGCCGCCGGTCGCGCGCGGGCGGATGCGCAGGATCTTGCCGCGCAGGTCGTGCGTGTTCGCCGGCCCATCCTGCGCGTCGTACTCCTCGCGTCCGGGCCGCTCGTCGATCGGCGCATAGCCGTCGGAGTCGCCGCCCGGGTGCGTGTTGTCGCCGGTGGAGATGAAGAGCGAGCCGTCGGGACCGAACTCCACCGAGCCCGCGTGATGGCAGCAGTCCTTCCGCTGCACGGGGAACTCGAGAATCAACGTCTCGCTGCCACGGTCGAGGCGATCACCGTTCAGGATGAAACGGCTCAGCCGCTGGCCGGTGAAGTTGGTGGGCGAGTAGAAGAGGAACAGCGCGCGGTTGGTGGCGAATCCCGGATCCAGCGCGAAACCAAGGAACCCGTTCTCCTGCGCCGTGA
>CAZYJB010000219.1:0-6859 GCA_964647675.1 uncultured Verrucomicrobiota bacterium
GGCGGCGCGTTCCCGGGAGTAGAGCGGGCCGATCATGAGGAATCCGGCAAGGTCGCGATCGGCGGCGGTGGACGATGCGTGTGCGACGCGGGGGGCCAGCCGGATTTCACCGGTGTCGCGAGCGTCCTCGAGTGCTTTCCGGCTGGCGGATTCGGAAAGGAGATCGAAGCCTGCGGCGCGTGCATTCTGCGCGTCGAGGGGCTCGATGTAGGCCACCGGGCAGGCAGGGTTGGTCGCAGAAGAGGGGGGGCGGATCTCAAATCCCGCGGCGAGTCGCCGGCGGAGATCGGCGGACACCTGGTCGCGCTGTCCCGCGGGAATCCAGGGATTGAAGCAGAAGGCGCGCAGGCCCGGGATGCGGCCGGGCACGCCGAGGCCGTGCGCGAACTGCGACCAGTCGGTGGCGGTCACATCGTCGGAGGCGGCGAAGAGCGCCTTGCCGCTGCCAATGAGCGCCTCGAAGCGGTCGAAATGCTCGGCCAGCGAGGCATGGATACGCTCGGTGGCGTGGCGGAGATCGCGTTCGCGCTGGTCGGCCTGCTCCTGCATCGCGCGCCACCCGAGCGCGGCCGTCATGAGGGCGGCACACCACGCGCCCACGGTAGCCCACCTCGTGGCGCCGGTCGCTCCGGCGTCGGGGGCCGACCCGGACCGCATGGTGCGAGGGTTGGCCATAAATACTCTGCCCGTTGCAGGAGTTTCTTAGCGGATCCCGGGTCATCCTGACGAGTGGGAATCCGCGCGCGCGCGGAAGTGACCGCGGGTGCGCCGGCCGGGTTTGCTCGCGGTCGCGCGTTGGGGTTCACTCGGCGCCCATGCATCTCGCACAAGGCCGGCATCTGGCCTATTGCACCAACATCCACCGCGGCGAGTCGTGGGAGGAGATCCTGCGCGCGCTCAAGCACCAGACCCTGGCGGTGCGTGATCGCATCGCCGTCCCGGGCGCCCCCTACGCCATTGGCTTGCGGCTGTCCGCCGCCGCCGCGCTGGAACTGCGCGACCCGCAGGCGCTGACCGCGTTCCGCCGCTGGCTCGACCGCGAGTCGTGCTACGTCTTCACGATCAACGGATTCCCGTACGGCCGGTTCCACGGCGCGCGCGTGAAGGAACAGGTGTACGTGCCGGACTGGACCACGCGCGAGCGCGTCGCGTACACGAACCTGCTGGCCGATCTGCTGGCTGAGATCGTGCCGGCTGGAGGCGAAGGGAGCATCAGCACCGTGCCGGTCTCGTTCAAAGCGTTCGGGCTCACCGAATCCGATTGCGCGCGCGCGCGGTCGAACCTCTGGGAATGCGTCGAACATTTCGAACGCGTGTCCGCCCGCACCGGGCGCCGTCTGCACCTCGGGCTCGAGCCGGAGCCCTTGTGCACGCTGGAGACCACCGCGGAGGCGGTGGCGTTTCTCGAGCGGGTGGCCGCGGACCGGCCGGGCGACGATCGATGGCGGCGCCATCTGGGGGTGAATTATGACTGCTGCCACCTCGCACTGCAGTTCGAGTCCGCGCGCCGTTCGCTCGGCCTTCTGCGCGACCGCGGCATTCTGCTGAGCAAGTTGCACCTGAGCAATGCGCTGTGCGTGACCCCCGATCGGGAGGCGCGGAGCGCGCTCGCCGCGTTCACCGAGGACACCTACCTGCACCAGGTGGTTGCCCGGGGAGCGGACGGTTCCCTGGTTCGCTTTGTCGATCTACCGGACGCGCTCGACGCGGCGCGGGCGGGTGGCGACGCGGAGGCCGAAGAGTGGCGCATTCACTTTCACGTGCCCCTGCATCACCAGCCCACGGGAGTGTTTGGGAACACCGCGGCCCACGTGTCGGAAGCGCTGGACTGGCTGCGAGACCATCCTGGAACCGGGGCGCATCTCGAAATGGAGACCTACACCTGGGAGGTGCTGCCCCGGGAGATCAAGGCGCGCTCGGTGGTCGACCAACTCGCCGATGAGTATGTCTGGACCCTCGACCAGCTCCGGCGGCGCGGGCTGCTGGCCGCGGAATCCTGAACCCCACCGATCCGTCGCATGCATGCCACCTGTTCCGATGCGGACACCATTGCCGCGCTGGCCACGCCACCGGGCGAGGCAGGATTGGCCGTGCTGCGCGTCTCGGGCGGAGCGAGCCTCGAGATTGTGGATCGCGTGTTTCGGCGCGCAGGCGGGGGTAAGCGAAGCGGGAGCCTTCGCGAGGTGCCTACGCACACGGTGCATTACGGGCATCTGGTGCGCGACGGACGGCGCATCGACGAGGTGCTGGTGACCGTGATGCGCGCCCCACGTACGTTCACGCGCGAGGACGTGGTGGAAGTCTCCTGCCACGGCGGCGTGTTCGTCGCGCGGCAGGTGCTCGACGCCGTGCTCGCGGCGGGCGCGCGGCTGGCCCAGCCCGGCGAGTTCACGCGGCGCGCGTTCCTTGCCGGTCGCCTCGACCTCGCCCAGGCCGAGGCGGTGGCGGATCTCATTCACGCGCGCACCGAGCTGTCCCTGCAGGCGGCGCACGAGCAGCTCGGCGGTGCGCTGTCGCGGCGCGTGGACGGGATCCGCGACCAGCTCATGCAGGTGCTCGCGCATGTCGAGGCCCACCTCGATTTTCCCGACGAAGACATCGCGCCGGACTCGCGGGCCGGGCTGGAGGCGAAGCTGGCCGCGGCGCTGACGGAGATGGAGGCGCTGCTGGCCACCGCGCGCGAGGGGCAGGTGCTGCGCCGCGGCCTGCGCGTCGCGCTGGTCGGACGCCCGAACGCCGGCAAGTCGAGCCTCCTCAACCGTCTGCTGGGACGCGATCGCGCGATCGTCTCACCGGTGGCTGGCACGACGCGGGACACCATCGAAGAGACCGCCAATCTCCGCGGCGTGCCGGTCGTCCTGATCGACACCGCGGGACTGCGCGAGGCGGAGGAGGGACTGGAGCGCGAAGGCATCCGGCGCGCGCGTGCAGCGGCCGCGGCGGCAGAGCTCCTGGTGCATGTCCTCGACGGATCCGTGCCGCTATCGGACGAGGACCGCGCGTTCCTGGGCGAGCAGTCCACGCGACGGCGTCTCGTGGTCTTGAACAAGTCGGACCTGACAGACGCTGGAACGGGCGGTGTTGGTGAGACCTTGGACGGACTTGGGCTGTCGGTGAGTTGTGCGACGGGAGCGGGCGTGGAGGCGCTCAAGGAGGCCATCGTGCGCGAGGCCTGGGCCGGAGCCGGGGCAGGCGGCGCCCACGAAGTGGCCATCAACGCGCGCCACGAGGATGTGCTGCGTCGCGCAGCCGCAGCCGTGGTTCGCGCGCGTGACGCGCTTCAGGGCGGTTTGTCCCTGGAGTGCGTGGCCGCGGATCTGCGGGTGGGGGTGCAGGCTGTGGGCGAGGTGGTGGGACGCACCTCCACCGAAGACCTCCTCGACGCGATTTTCAGCCAGTTCTGCCTCGGCAAATAAGCGTTCGTCTGGCAGGTCTCCGCCGGGCGCTCAGCCGGATCGATTCAGTTGAAAGACGGGAGGCGGGTTCACGCGGAGGCGCAAAGTGTTCGGAACGTCGTTTCTTGACCTTCGTGTTCTTCTTTTCTTCGTGGTGAACCCCCAACTCGTACGGTTGCCAGGACGGTGAGCGGTGCCCGTGAGGGTTCGTTTTGAACCACGAAGGACAGGAAGGACACGAAGCGATCCCAGCCGGGAACGAGAACTTGCTTTGCGCTCTTCGCGCCTGCCAACGAACACTTCCGGAAACCTTTCAGAATCAGGGATCCATCTCGAGGTGTTCACTGCCGCAAACAAGCAGGCCCCGCCTGCCACGAATCTGCGCGTGAGAATAGCCTCCCCGCTGCTGTATCGTCCCGGCTCAGGCCTTGGCGTTCTCCGGCTCGGCGTCGGACTCCTCGCCTGCCGGTTCCTTGGGTGCGGCGGCTTCCGGCTCTCGCACGGTGCCTCTGGCCCATTGCCAGACGCCGGCGAAGAGCCCGGTGAACAGGCCGCCGCTGGCCAGGGTGTTCCAGAAAAACTGCCAGGTCGGCGGGTGGCCGGCGGTGCCTTTCGTGAGCGCGACGAGCCAGCCGGCGAGATCGCGGGTGTACTCGGGATTGTGGAACGGATTCAGCAGCCACGCGGTCGTGTTGGTGACCAGGTAGAAGAGACAGGCGCCGAACAGGCCGCCACCCACCAGCGCCCACCAGGCGAGGCGCGCGCCGAAGCCGCGCCCGAGCAGGACCAGCCCCGCGAAGCCCGCGTAATTGACCAGTTGATACCACTGGAACGCGTTGATCCCGAGGGCCCACGAATAGTAGGCGTTGAGCGCCACATCGGTGACGGCCAGGGTGCCGAGCGGGACCCACCAGGCGACGCGCCCGGGGAAAAAGGCGCCGGCGCAGAAGGCGAGTCCGTAGAAGGCGCTGAAGTTGGGTGGGAAAACGCCCGGCCAGCGCGTCGCTGCGGCGAGCAGGACGAACGCGATCGGAAGCCAACGCTGCCAGGAGCCCTTCACTGCCCGCGAGCATAGGGATGTTCCCACAACCGGCAAGGCCGCCGGGACCCGGCCGCATTGCGGGACGGACAGCCTTCGGCCATGGTCTCCACATGAAGGATCTCCTGCCGAATCGGTGGCGGGCCGGATGGGCCGCGCTTCTCCTTTTCGCAGTGGCGCTGGCTGTAGGTTGCGCCACCCACCGCATCGACTGGGATGCGCGGGTCGGGACCTATTCCCACGACGACGCGGTGCGGGAGTACGGTCCACCCGACAAGTCGGCCACCCTGTCCGATGGCTCGGTGGTGGCGGACTGGCTGACGGGCCGCGGCGGGATGCAGACCGCCACAGCCTACGGAGGCGCTTGGAATGCGCGGCACCGCTACGGGTGGGGTGGGCCGACGTACGTGGTGATGGATCCGCCCACGCCCGACCGGTTCCTTCGTCTGACATTCGATCCCCAAGGGAAGCTGGCTTCCTGGCGGCGGGTGTATCAATAATCCCGGCGATGCCGCGCCTGCTTGCCCTCTTCATCGCCGTCGTGGTGCTTCTGCTTGGGGTCATGACCTGCCTCCCGCTCCTGCGTCAGAAGGCCGTGAAGAAGCGGGTGCAGCTCGAACTCACTGAGGAACGCGACGCCGAGGTGGCGCGTGGCGCGGAATACCGGCGTCGTATCGATGCCGTGCGCAACGACCCCGCCGTCGTGGAGCGTCTCGCGCGGGAAAAGTTTGGCCTCGGGCGCACGGGCGAGGTGATCTTCAAGTTCAAGGCGGTGGAGGCCGGGCCCGCGGGCAACGCGGTGCCCACGCCACGGTAGCGGTCGAGTCGGCGGTAGGCGTCGCTTGGGACGGGCGCTCACCCGCGGAAGCGTGCGTTGCCCAGCACGACCCCCAGGATCGCGAGCCCCAGCATCCCGGCCATCATGAGGCCCGAGATCCACGGTTTCCCTGGTCGAGGCACCGCGCCCTCCGAGGTTCGGGAGGCGGGGATCGCGCGGGTGAAGGCGATGCGAATCTCGCGCTGATCGGGGCTGCGGGTCTGTTGTTGCACGTCGATGTCCGGCGACCGCGGCATCAGCGCGTTCGCGAGATACACGCTGAGATTCGTCCCGTGCGCGTTGGCGAAGTGCAGTTCGTGCGGCCCCCCCTCCAGCGACGCGCGCGCTTCCAATTCCAGCTTCATCGTCGCGAGGCCGGTGCGCAGCTCCCTCAGCGGCGGGCATTCGACGCCGCGGACCTGCAGGTCGAGCGCACTCCCGTCGAGATTCAGGGCAAGACCATCCTTCACGAGATCCGCATAGGCCTCGGCTTCGCGCGCGGTGATCTCGCCGCTGCGATCCGGATCGAGGTCCGAGGACAGCCGCTCGAAGGTCTCGATGCCGGGGGTCAGGTTGAGCTCGAGGTGGACTGAGTCCGTGTCGATCGCGATCAGGGCCACCTGCAGGATTTCGTCGAGGCGATGGGCGCGAGCCGAGGGCGACGCCGTGAGAAGGGCGAATGCGATCGCGGCGCCATGGAGGATCTGTCCCATCATTTCCAGCGGGAGCCTATGGGTGCGCGCGGTCAGCGCTTCCACCATTGGCGGCCGTACTCGTTGGTCGGGTCGCGGTAGATCGTGTGGATGTGCTGGGTGGGATCGCCGCCCAGACTTTGGGGCGCGTATTCGATATGGACGGCGGGCCCCTGCACGCGGAAGTAGGCGGCGGATCCGGGCTGGGTCGGGCCGCTCCAGGCGAACCAGGTTTCGGCGAGGCCAGCCTTGATCTCCGTCATCTTCGTGTTCGCCGCGTCGTCATGAAGAATGCCCACCCACTGATGGATCAGATTCAGCAGAAGCTTTTGCTGCGCCGCGTTGAAGGTCGACGCTTTGACCCCTTCGGGCATGAGCTTCTTGTCGTCCTGCCCGGGGCCGAGCACGACATCGCGGAACTGCGCGCCGAGGATCGCCTGGCGCCGTTGTCCTTCGTCGAGGGCGTTGACGAGATCGAAGCCGGCGTTCTCCTCGGGGCCAAGGGGGCGGACGGTTTTTTGTTCGAGCGTGAACCGCGCGGGTTGGGCGGCGGTATGGCTGGGGGCGAGGGTGCCCCGATCTCCGGCCAGGGTGATGTTGAGTGCGAGGTGGTGGCCGCCGAACTGGATGGACCACGGTTCGGTGGCCGACGGAGCTCCGAGGAAGGAGAGATAGAACTCGTCGCGGCCGAACACGATGCGCCCGCCGGGTGGGTTCTTCAGCGTCTGGTCGGCCTCCATGATACCGACCACCTTCTCGTATCCCGCCGGGCTCAGGGCTGCGGCGAGCAGCGCCATCGCCGCGTCGCGCTGAGGGCGCGTCAGGTCGCCGAGACGGAGGCCCTGACGCGCGAAGATGCCGGTGGGGAGTTTCGACCAACGCTTGCGCTGCGCCTCATAGCCAAAGGCGAACGAGG
>CAZYJB010000220.1:0-6847 GCA_964647675.1 uncultured Verrucomicrobiota bacterium
CAAGGGCCGCTACAGCGTCTCGGCCGAGTCACTCCTCGTCGACAAGGCCCAGTTGCTGACGCTGACCGCCCCCGAACTGACTGTGCTCGTGGGCGGTCTCCGCGTCCTCGGCGCCAATGTCGGGGGCGCCAAGCACGGCGTCTTCACCACGCGCCCGCAAACGCTCCGCAACGACTTCTTCGTCACCCTCCTCGACATGCGGATCGAGTGGAAACCCCTCACGAAGGACGCGGACGTGTTCGAAGGGCGCGACCGCACTTCCGGTGAACTCAAATGGACCGGCACCCGCGTTGACCTTGCCTTCGGCTCGAACTCGATCCTCCGCGCCCTGGCAGAGGTCTATGGGTGTCAGGATTCGCAGCAGAAGTTCCTGCATGACTTCGTGGCGGCGTGGAACAAGGTCATGAACCTCGACCGTTTCGACGTCGCCTAGCGATACGATCGCGGGGTATCGGGGAAGCGGCTCGGCGCACGGCCGAGCCGCCTCGCCACGGTCGCCAAGCCTTTTACCCCACCCTTTCACCGCACCTGCGGCGCCACAGGGACGTGGCGCCCCACCCTTCCTCCTCCTTCCCCAGCAGGTGGGCCAGGCCCGGCTGAGCCGCATCATCACGGTCGCCCCACTCCTTTGGGATCTCTCTTACGCAAATGAATCAACGTTCACCGGAGGTCCCATGAAACCACCGCCCTGAGACCGGAGGCGCGCGGCTTGCAAGAGCCCGTCCCCACCATGCCCCGCTCTGTCCCTGGACGTTTCCTCGCACCCTCGCAGAAACGCATCCTTCACCATCTTTTCACAACTTCCTGACAATCCACGCCGCCCACCGCCGGACACTCGAAGCATGAAGCCACCGCGACAGATCATCCCCATTGCCTGTATCGTCGCCTCTTTCATCGCAATCGCGGACGAGAAACCTAGTGCCGAAGCCAGCGGCCCCACGAATCGACCCATCGCTGCGGAACTGCAGTCCCTCCAGGGAACCTGGGAGGGATCCTCAGTGGGCGATGGGGCGCCTGAAAGGGTCACCGTCAGGATCAACGGCAGTTCATTGCATTTTCATCGGGACACCAACTTTTGGTTCGAAACGAGCATCGCACTGCCTGCCGGCACCGACCCAAAGCAGCTGCACGCCACCATCAAGGGTTGTCCACCTTCGCAGGCGGAGAGCATCGGCAAAGTCGTTGGAGCCATCTTCAAAATTGAGGACGGGGCACTCACCCTGCTCTCGTACGACATGTCCGCCGCGCCGCCGAAGAATTTCGACAGTGCCGTGAGCCGCTATGTCCTGAAGAAGGTTCAGCCTCGAGAGAAGCGTGCTGAACCGCCCCAATCCAAGTGAGTTGAAGAGCCCTCGATCGCGCGGCGTGAGGAGGGTCCCGCGGCCGCGGGACGGGATTGCCCCGGCCCCGCCGCCTCGCGCGCCCTCCAAAACCCCTTGCCGCCGGACCCACTCACTTTTCAGGGGGCTCCAAGGCAGCTCCAGTTCCATGCCCGGCCCACCCATTCCCTGCGACACGACCCGGTCGCGAGTCCAACCCGGTATGCATCGGCGAAGGTTCCTTACCGTCGGCACCCAAGGCACCTTGGGACTCTCGCTTCTGGCGATTGCCGGCTGTGCGCATCGCACCCGTTCCGCAGATTCCGCGGCGGTTGCCCGATGGAATCCTCTCGTCTCCGAGTTCGAAGCGCGGGTCCCGGGCTGGATGGCGGACGCACGCGTGCCCGGTCTTTCCATTGCCGTCATTCACGACGCCAGGATCGTTTGGCGACGCGCCTTCGGGTTTGCCGATGCGACCACCAGGCTCCCCGTCGATCACGACACCGTCTTTCAGGCAGCTTCCATGAGCAAACCGGTGTTCGCGTATGCCGCCCTCAAGCTTTGCGAGAACGGCGTCATCGGGCTGGATACTCCACTCACCCGATACACTCCCCAACCCTACTTCACGGGCGACCCCCGGCTCGAACTCATCACGCCGCGGCACATTCTTTCCCATTCCAGCGGCCTTCCCACCTGGCGCTCCGGCGAGAAGCCGTTGAGGACGCAGTTCGATCCGGGATCGCAGTATCTCTACTCGGGCGAAGGCTACTACTATTTGCAATCCGTCATCACGCACCTGACCGGCAGGTTGGACCCGAACGACTGCGCCCAGTTCGAGGCAGGCGTGGAAGTCTGCGCCACGGACATTGACCGATTCATGCTCAGGAACCTCCTCGCTCCCTTTGGAATGGCCTCCAGTGGTTATAGGTCCAACAGAACCACCGAGAGACATGGTGCCACCGGTCACGACCGGGAAGGGAAGCCCCTTCCGATGGTGAAACCTACCGGACCGAGTGTCGCGCGCTACGCCGCCGCCGGCGCCCTCCTCACGACCCCCACCGACTTCGCGAGGTTCATGATCGAAGTCCTGAACCCGGGAGGGCCGGATACCATCCGCCTCGGCAAGGCCACCGTCGCCGAGATGCTCCGACCCCACGTCAAGGTGGTCAGCGGATCCTACCCCAGTTCCTGGGGGCTCGGCTGGCAGATCCAGGACAACGGCCTCATCAACCACGGCGGCGACAATCAGGGTTTCCACTGCCACGCCATCGCTTCCCCGAGACTCAAATCGGGATTTGTCGTGATGACCAACGGGGACAGCGGCCCGGCCGTCATCCAGCAGCTTTTCGCACTGCCCGCGGTGAATTCATTCTTTGGATTGCAGGGGGAAGGCCCTCAATAGGGTGCCGAACCAGCGCTTTCGAACGACCCGGACGAGCCGAACTCCGTCCCGAGGCGGTGGCATTGCCTCCATCTCATCTATGCAAGGGTCCCCGCTTCCGTGCGAGTTTCCCAACGGCCGCCTGCGCCGGTTGAGCGCCGACGACCTCGCAGCGTTCCAGGCCTATCGCGCCCTTCCCGAACTGGGCCGCTACCAGGATTGGTCGCCCATGTCCGACTCCGACGCGCTCGCGTTTCTCTTGGAAATGAACCGGGCGCCCCTGTTCACCCCGGGAGAATGGGTGCAACTCGGCATTGCGGAGCCAGGATCCAACCACCTGATCGGCGACCTCGGTCTGCATTTGTCCGAAGACGGAGAAACCGCCGAAGTCGGGTTCACACTTCAACCGTCTGCTCAAGGACGCGGTATCGCCAGCCGAGCGGTGCAGGCAGCCCTCGATCTGATGTTCGCCGCCACCCAGGTCTCGCAAGTGCTGGGCATTACCGACGCCCGCAATTTCCCGAGCATCCGACTGCTGGACCGCCTGGGGTTCAGGCCTCTCAAGACGAGACAGATCGTCTTCCGAGGAGAGCCGTGCTCCGAGGGGGTGTACACACTGTCACGCAGTGCGGGCTGCTCGCGGTCCACGGCATCCGGCGAGCGTGCCGATGTTGTTGGCCCAGTCCACCGCCAACCTTCTGCCTTCCCCGCACGTTGACGATTTGCCAGCGCCCACCCAAACCACGATCATGACTCTTCAGGAAACTCTCAGGGAGCTCGAAAAGCTCGGCAACGCAAAGGTCCGGGCGCAAAACGCCAAGAGCGGGGCCGGGGAGAATCAGTTCGGCGTCAGCCTCGGCGAGATCCGGGTGTTGGCGAAGAAGATCCGGACCGACCATTCGCTGGCCTTGTCACTCTGGGACACTGGGAACGTGGACGCTCAGTTCCTGGCGACCCTCCTGATCGACCCCAAGAAGCTGACGACCGAGGCGGTGGATCGACTGGTGCGGACGATCTCGTTCGTCCGCGTGGCCGATTGGCTTAATTCCTATGTCGTCGCGAAGCACCCCAATAGGGAGACGCTTCGCGAGGGCTGGATGGCTGCGGATCCCGACCGCTGGGCGGCCCGTTCCGGCTGGTACCTCACGGCTGAGCGTGTCGCGGAGGATCCCAGCGGGCTCGATCTCCCGGCGCTGCTGGATCGGATCGAGTCGGAAATGGCGGGTGCCGAGCCCGAAGTGCAATGGACGATGAACAGCACGCTGGCGGCCATCGGGATAAACGTTCCCAAGCTCCGCAAGCGCGCCGTCGACATCGGTGAAACGCTGGGGATCTATCGAGACTATCCCGTTTCGAAGGGTTGCACGTCGCCCTTCGCTCCGATCTGGATCATTGCGATGGTGAAGCGACAAGGCTGAGAGGCATGACACTGGACACCAGGAAATGCTGAGCACCCTCAAGCGGGAGCTTCGAATTGCCTGCTCGCGGCGAGCGCAGCCCCTTTGGTTTCGGATCTCCAAATGGATCGTTCTGCTTGGAGGCGCGTTCTCTTTCTACGGCTCGGCCTATTTCTGGCATTGGTTGGCCGGCCTGTCTGTCATCGGAATCATCGTCCACTTTTTCTACCGCTGGAAGACCGTCGGCTGGACCCGTCCCTGGGGCGGTTGGAGCGATGTGGCGGCGGGTCGTTAGAGCCTCTCTGAGAATTCCGGCTGCCCGCTTAGGTCGGTCTCCCGGATCGCGCCGGCTCCCCGATCCCCTTCCTCTTTTCCGCGAGCCCGGCAGGGACCTGCGGCGGCTCTGGTCATGTCATGTTCACCGCCCTCTTTGTCGCCGTCAGGATTGTCGTCAACCCGGTCTCGAACGTCTTTCAGAAACAACTCGCCCAGCGGGGGGCGAATCCCTTCGTCATCATCGCAGTCACACACGCGATGCTCACCCTCGCGGCCCTTCCAGTCCTCGCGGGGGTTGGCTGGGGCCCGCCAGCGCCGGGCTTCTGGACGAGCATGGGGGTCTGCATGGTGCTCGCCGTCGTGGGAAATGCGCTGCTCGTATACGCGCTGCGGGCTGGCGACCTCTCCGTCCTCGGGCCGATCAACGCCTACAAGTCGGTGCTCAGTCTGGGACTGGCGTTGATTCTCCTCGGCGAGGTGCCGACCGTATTCGGATCGGCCGGAGTCTTCCTGATTTTGGCGGGGAGTTACTTCGTCATCGACCGCGTTCCGGGCGAGCCCCGCGAGAGCGCCTTCCGATCCTTTTTCCAGGATCGCGGCATACAGCTCCGTCTCGCGGCGCTCGCCTTCTCGGCAACCGAAGCGGTCTTCCTGAAGCGCGCCATCCTCCACGCTTCCCCGCTGACCACCTTTCTCTTCTGGTCGATTCTCGGTCTGCCGGTGGCCTTGATCGCGGTCGCGTTCCTGCCCCGCGGAACCTGCGGCCAGGAGGCGCGCCGGTTCGGTCAATGCTGGCCCACCTATCTGTGGCTGGCGCTCACCACGGGACTGATGCAGGCGGCAACCCTCTTCACCTTCGGCCGAATGCAGGTGGGATACTCCCTGGCGCTGTTCCAGCTCTCGACCCTGATCAGCGTGTTCCTCGGCTACCGCTACTTCGCCGAGCGGAATATCCGCCGACGGCTTATCGGTTCGCTCATCATGGTCGCCGGCGCGATGCTCATCGTCTCACTCGGTCGTCCACCCAACAGTTAGAGTGCCGGACAACCCGCCCCGTCAACGGGGCCCTGATGCCCGTCCTCCATAATCCCAGTCACATCAGCATGGAACCGACCAACCTGATCTCCGAAATATACCACTTCCGCGCCATATCCGACCGACTGGGGACGGCCGGTCAACCGACGGAACGCCAGATCCAAGCTCTCGCCGAGGCTGGATACGAGGTGGTGCTGAATCTTGCGCTCCCTACCTCGGACAACGCCCTGGCCAACGAGGGAAGCGTCGTCACCAGCCTCGGCATGAGCTATGCCCAGATCCCGGTAAAATTCGACGCGCCGACCCTCGGGGATTTTGCCGCGTTCTGCGGGTTGATGGATGCCTTCGAGGGTCGGCGTACTTTTGTCCATTGCGCAGCCAATATGCGGGTCTCGGCCTTCGTCTTTCTGTACCGGGTCCTTCGCCAGAATATCCCCCGGTCGGAGGCGGAGAAGGATCTGCATGCGATCTGGGAACCGGACGAGGTGTGGACGCGATTCATCGACGCCCGCCTCAAGGGCGCTGATCCGAGCCGCACCCACTCGGACTCCAGGTGACGATGCAGACACCCCCCGGCGCTTCCACGGCGGTTCACAGGCGATCGGACGAAGTTGAAACATGGGGGCGACCCCATGAATGCCACCCTCCCGACTTCGATACGCAGGTGGACATCCTCGATCCTCGTTTCCCGCTCGCAGCGAGCAACGGCTATCTTCCGGAGCGGTTCGCGGTCGGGGATTGTCCGGGGCGCATGCCGGTCTACAATCTCTTACTGAACAGCCCGTGATCGAGGCGGTTCGAACCATCCTTCTGGTTCTCGCGGGGACCTTCGCCGCCTTCGGGGCAGGTTCGCCGGGAGCCATCGACCCCGCCTTTCGCGCGACGCTCGAACCGTCGGAGATCCCAACGGACATCTGCCGGACACCGGATGGAATGATCTATGTCCTTCTCGATCACCCCCCGTTCCTCAGTCAATTGCCCTCGCTCGTCGTTCGTTTCTTTCCCGATGGCACCCGGGACTCCACCTTTCGCACGGATCCCAACGCGCGGCACGATCTCCGGGCCTACGGATACCGCAGCCTCAAGGCGGGCCCCGATGGCAGAATCTATCTCGAGGGCCACCGCAATCGCGCCGAACCGGACGATGCTGAGGGAAGACCCAGGGACGGAATCGACGGGCCGCTCAGCCTTCTGCGCGGGGATGGTGCCATCGATGCGGATTACGGTCGGACGGACACCTTCGACCGCATCCTGCATTCCTACCACCCCATGGGCCAGGGAGCCGTCTGGGCCGTGGGACGCCTCGCCGGCCGCGGCGGGCAATCCCTCGTCCGCCTCGGAGCGGACGGACGGATTCAGACCAATGCCGGGGCGGCCCATGCGCCCCCGGGAGCCTGGTTCAATGTCAATTCCGTGATCGAGCGCCCCGGGAATCGACT
>CAZYJB010000221.1:0-6837 GCA_964647675.1 uncultured Verrucomicrobiota bacterium
CGTTGGCTGAGCATCGGCCTCCGCGCAAGCCCGCGCAAAGCCTAGAAACATCGGGCACGGTTCGAGGCAGGGGATCGCGCTCTTCCCGAAACCGTCATCCGGCGGGACACCGGCGGCGGTCCAGCGCCGGTGTTTCAGGCAGGACGTTGCGGTGCAGGTAGTATCGATGGTGGCTTCGAGGGAACGCCCGCGAAGCTGCTGCAACACCTTCGATCGCCCCAACTGTCGGGCCGCCACCGTCGCGAACTCGACCGGGCGCACCCTGCCGAGCACGAGGGCCGCCCAATCCTCGATCGATCCGGGGTACAGCCGGTCCAGGGCCTCGCGCAAGCCCGCGGCATCCGGCACGGCGCACCGCCAGCCGCGCGGGAGATCGGGCGCGAGCCGATGCGGCCTGAAACCGCCCGCCGCGTCCGATTCCGCAATCGCCCGCAAGCCCGCCACGTCCACCGGTGTCAGGGCATTTCCGTCGGTTCCGCGGTCCAGATGATGGCGCAGCACGAACCCGGCGCCTTCCCGGTGGATCAGCACCTGCGCCCACACCCGTTCGGCGCCGCAGCCGGACAGAAAATGGTCGAGGGGCGTGGGCACCGGCGGTTGCACGCGGGGACCGTACGCCCCCTTGGATCGGATCCAAGGCACAAGTCGTGGGGTGGTGAGGGGGCGGACATCCCGCACTGTATTCCGGGCGAGACCTCCGCTAGGACTTCCTCATGCGATTCTTCTGGGCGGCGGTGATCGGCCTGGTGGGCGGCGTGTCGAGCGGCCTGTTTGGCGTGGGGGGCGGCATCATCATGGTGCCGGGCATGACCTTCCTGATGAAGACCGACATCAAGCTCGCAGTCGGGACCTCGCTCGCGGTGATCATTCCCACCGCCATCACCGGCGTGCTGAAACATCACCACCTGAAGCAGGTCGACTGGCAGCTCGCCGCGTGGCTCGCGCCCACGGCGATCCTGGGTGGACTCATTGGTCCCTGGCTCACGACGCGTCTCGCATCGCCGGATCTGCAACGGTTGTTCGGAGGGTTTCTGCTGCTGGTCGGCGCGCGCCTGTTGTTCTTCACCAAGTGACGTCATTGCCATGACTTTGTTCGCCTTCATCGCCCTCGGCCTCTTTGCGGCAAGGGAGATTGCCGCACAGGCCCTCAGCGTCCTCAACCGCCGGCACGTGATGGCGCATGCCGGACGACTGCCCGAGACCTTCCGCGGAGTCATGGACCAGGCCACCTACGACAAAGCCACGCGGTACACGCTGTCCAAGAGCCGGTTTGAATCCGGGTCGTCGCTCTGGGACCTCGCGGTGGTGCTGGGGGCGTTGCTGTCCGGAGTCCTGCCTTGGGCGTGGCAGGCGTGGACCGGATTCGCCGGGGCGTCAATCTGGGCTGCCGCGGCCGGTTTGTTCGTGATTGGCACCGCGCTCTCGTTGCCGGACCTGCCTTGGGAGTGGTGGTCCCAGTTCCGCCTGGAAGAGCGCTTCGGATTCAATACGTCCACCCAGCGCACCTGGTGGCTGGACCGCGTGCGAGCGTTCGCGCTTGGTGCGGTGCTTGGGATTCCGTTGCTGGCCCTGTTGCTCTGGCTGGTGGAGCGCGCCGGTGACATGTGGTGGATCTGGGGATGGGCGGCGATCACGGTGTTCCAGGGCGTGCTGTTGATCGTCGCGCCGATCGTGATCCTGCCGTTGTTCAACAAGTTCCAGCCGCTGCCGGAGGGAACGCTTCGGGAACGCCTGTTGCGGCTTGCGGAACGCACCGGGTTCCGCACGCGCGGGATTGAGATCATGGATGGCAGCCGCCGCTCGCGGCACGCCAACGCGTTCTTCACCGGCCTCGGCCGATTCCGCCGCATCATCCTGTTCGACACCCTGGTGGCGCAGCTCGACGAAGCGGAAGTGGAAGCGGTGCTGGCGCACGAGATCGGGCACTATCGACGACGCCACGTCCCGAAGCTCCTCGCATCGTCGGTGGTGCTCACCTTCGTCGGCTTCGCGGCCATCGCCTGGCTGGCGCGCGAGCCCTGGTTCTTCGCCGCGTTCGGTTTTCGGGAACCGTCCGTGCCGGTGGCCATGCTGCTGTTCACGCTGCTTTCGCCGGCAGTGACCTTCTGGTTCTCGCCGTTGAGCAACGCGCTCTCGCGCCGTTTCGAGTACCAGGCCGACGCGTTTGCCGCGCAGGCAGTGGGGGCCGCGACACCGCTGATCCGCGCATTGCGCAAGCTTTACGAGAAGAACTTGGGCAACCTGACGCCGCACCCGCTCTACAGTTCATTCCATTACTCGCACCCCACGCTCCTCGAACGCGAACGCGCGCTGGGTGGAACCGGATCCTGACCCATCATGTCCCTCGACCCTCCCTACCGTCCGGACGCCCAGGCCGATCCCGGCGTCGGACCGTCCGCCCCTCCCTCTGGCACGCGGTTGCTCGGGCGCACGCGCTTCACGAGTGATCTGCAGGTGCGTCCGGACGACATCGATCTCTTCCAGCATGTGCACAGCAGCAAGTATCTCGACTACGTTCTGGCCGCGCGCTTCGACCAGATGGAGCGGTGCTACGGCATGGGGATGGAGGCGTTCCTGAAGATCGGGCTGGGCTGGTTCCAGCGCGCGGTGCAGATGGATTTCAAGCGGCCGCTGCGCCTGGGTGAACGGTTCACGGTCACCACCTGGATCGACGATCTCGGCGCAGATACGGTGGCCGTGAGGTTCGAGATCCGCCGCGCGACGAACCAGAAGGTGTGCTGCGATGGGCGATGCGAGTACACGCTGGTCAATGTCGCCACCGGTCGCGCCGAGCCGATCCCCGACTGGATTTCTGCCAAGTATGCCATCTGACCCACGCACCCGTCTCGCGACGCTGCTTCTCGTCACGCTGGGCGCGGCGGCGGTGCTGCCGCTGTGCTGGTTCATCAGCTCGCGGACCCAGCCGCCCGAGCACACGCGGACCGATCCGGCGATGCTCCCGAAATGCCCGGATTCGCCGAATTGCGTGTGCAGTCAGGATCCGGACCGTGCGCACGCGACCGAGCCGCTGGTGGTCCCGGACGAAGTGCCGGAGGCCGACGCGCTGAGGCACGTGCTGGACCGAGTCTCACGCCTGCCCGGGGCGCGGGTCATCCGCGTGGGCGAACGCTATGCGCATCTGGAATTCCGCACCCGGGTCCTGCGTTTTGTCGACGATGTCGAACTACTCGCCGAACCGGGTTCGCGCCGTGTGCAGGTGCGGTCCGCCTCGCGCCTTGGTCATTCCGATCTCGGCGCCAATCGACGTCGCGTGGAAGCCATGCGGAAGGTCATCGGCCTTTAGGGATCGTCCTCACTCGAGGCTTTGCCCCGACTCGCCGGACAGAACCGGCGAGCCACCAAGAAGTCGGCGATTTCGGAGCAGGAAGCAGTCCGGGTGGGTCGCGAGTTCCGACTCGCGATTCGGCGTCCGCGGGGAGGCCGACCTCAACCCGGGGCAGGCCTGTCGCCAAACCCGGGCGGAGGATCGAATTCCGTCGGGATTCAACGAACCAATTCAGTGACCGCAGCGCCCCTCGCGTTTCGCGTTTGCCGAACCCTCCAGGAGGAGGCGCGCCTTCTCGTAGCTCTTCCGCTGCAGAAAGTGCCGGAGGTCGGGGGACGACGTGGGGGGTAGCTCCTGCGCCAGGAGATCCAAGCGCTCCAGAATGGGCAGGACGCCCGACCCACCGGGGGCACCGGGCGGCCGCGAGCGCGCCGCGGACGCCGCCTGCTCGAGGTCGCGCAAGGCCTGCAACAGTTCGCTCTCCACGTCTCGCATACCTTCTCCCTAACCGCTGGCGCTCGCCTGTTCGAGGCACAAACCTCGCCAGCCTGGATCAGGTTCCTTTGGCGCCAACCACCAGCGACCAGAGGAAAGCGATGACCCGGCGCGGCATCGACTTCGGCTGAGACAGGGGCTGGAGATCGGGCACCGCGGGGCCCACCACCTGCGGGAAGCGGATCTTCGACCGCAGCAGCAGCGTGCCGAGGCAGAGGTCCGCGAGCGGCAGCACCACGTTGAAATTCTTGTGCATGTAACGGTGGTGCAGGACGTGATGCCCATTGAGGCGGAAGAAGACGCCGGCGCGTTCGACGATGCGTTTCCGGGGCAGGTGCATGCACCAGTGCAGGTACTCGTAGACCGCGTAATACGAGCCGCAGGCCGCCGCGCCACCGGCGAGGAATCCCCACTGGCCAAAGGCCCAGGACACGGCCGCGAAGGGCACCGAGCAGAGCAGGACAAGGACCGGACCGTTCCACCACGCCATCGGGATGGTGTGCTTATCTTTTTCGTCGATCAGGTGATAGGACTGATCAGCGCGAAAAATCTGGTGGTGCACCTGCGCGTGCGCGCGGAACGGATAGGTGAACGGGCCCAACGGCCGGTGCATGATGTAACGATGGAGGGTCCACTCAAAGAAGGACGCGAACACGACACCCGTCGCTGCCCCCGCCGCCGCCCATAAAAGAAAGTCAGTCATTATCGATGGATTAAAGGCCTGACGTTAGCCGCGCTTCGATCACCGTGGCAATGCACGATATTTGCACATCTTGAAACAAATCAGGGCGATGCCCGGAGGCGGGAGCCGGGCGGGATGGCAGCGAGTGGACAGGATCAACGGGATGAACAGGATAGCCATGGACGTCGGGATCTGGGGATCCCTTCGGATGCCCGCCTTCGGCAGGGATTGAACGGCGCTGTTCGCCCCCCGCGGTGGCATATAGCGCGCCGTCCCCGGCGCTGCGCGACAGGAAAGGGCGTTCAAAGGACGGGTCCCAGGATCCACGGCGCGAACTCCTCGTCGCCCAGCCCGGCGCGCTCGCTCAGGGTCTTTTCGCCGCCCGCAACTGCCAGGATTCGTTCGAAGATCCGGTGGCCCACGGACTCCACGGACTCGGTGCCATCGAGAATCGTTCCGGCGTTAAGATCCATGTCCTCGTGCATCCAGTCGAAGAGCTCGGTGCGGGTGGCGACCTTGAGGCAGGGGGAGGGTTTGCAGCCGTAGACGCTGCCGCGGCCGGTGGTGAACACCGCGAGGTTGCACCCGCCCGCCATCAGCCCGGTCATCGACACCGGATCGTACCCCGGGGTGTCCATGAAGCAGAACCCGCGTTCCAGGATGGGTTCCGCGTAGCGATAGACAGCGCGCAAGGGCGCCTGGCCTCCCTTCGCCAGCGCCCCGAGACTTTTTTCCAGGATGGTCGTGAGACCGCCCTCCTTGTTGCCCACCGACGGGTTGTTGTCGATCGAAGCGCCGTGGCGCTGAACGTGTTCCTCCCACCAGCGAATGAGGTTCACGATGGACTGACCGACTTCTGGCGTGACAGCGCGGCGCGTGAGCAGGTGTTCGGCGCCGTACAACTCGGGCGTTTCGGCGAGCACCGAGGTGCCGCCGTGGCGGACGAGGAGGTCGGAAGCCACACCGAGGGCGGGGTTGGCGGTGATCCCGCTGGCGCCGTCTGACCCGCCGCAATTGAGCGCAAGGACCAGCCGGCTCAGGGGTTGGGGGGTGCGCCGCAGCGCGTGGACGGCGGGCAGCAGGCGGGCCACGGCCGCCACCGCAGCCTCCACCGTGCGCGCGGTGCCGCCCTGGCTCTGGATGTTGAGCACCGCAGCGGGGATTTCGCCACGCGCGGGGTCGTCGAGGCCTTCCGATCTCAGAAGCGCGCCCGTCTGGTTCACTTCACAGCCGAGGCCGACCAGCACGTATCCGGTGATGTTGGGATGCCGTGCCACGCCGGCGAGCACGCGTTGCAGGAGACGGGTGGGCTCGTCCGGCGACATGGCGCAGCCGCTCTTGTGGGTGAACGCAAGCACGCCGTCGACGCCCGGGTAGTCGCGGGCGAACTCCGGTCCGCGGAAACGCTCGGCGACGTAGCGGGAGACCGAGGCCGAGCAGTTCACGCTGGAGATGACGGCGAGGTAATTGCGGGTTCCGGCGCGTCCGCCGGGCCGGGTGTACCCCGCGAACGTGCGTGCCTCGCCGGGTTGCAACGGTGGCAACTCGCACACGCCGCTGCCGAACTGGTGTTCGCGGGTCGCGGCTCCGATCCCGAGGTTGTGGGTATGCACATGGGCGCCGGGTGCGATGTCGGCGGTGGCCACGCCGATCACCTGGCCGTAGCGCAGCACGGCGGCGCCCTTTGGCACGGCCCCGAGGGCCATCTTGTGGAGCGCCGGGATGCGGTCGCGCACCTCCATCCTGCCAGCACCCCCGCCCCAATCGGCAACCTGGCCGGGGAGCAAGGCGCAGCGCGCCACCCCGACGTTGTCGGCCGGGTGCAGTTGCAGGACGGCGCGGGATGGAACGGCGCGGTTCATGGTCCGCGATTCAAATCACAATCCCCGAGCTGCGGCGGACGGCCGTGCGGGTGCCTGGGACTCCGTGCGCGACGCGGGACGGGACCGCATCCGGCCGCGTCACCACGTCCCGTCGACCAGCATGGAGGTGATGTTGCGCGCGAGATTGTCGGTGAGGAGCGGCATGGCCTGGCGCTCGACGCTGGCGAGGTCCTCCTGCACGCGCAGCATCGTGTGCCCCTCGACATTGCGGTCGAGCAGGATCTTGCCGGTGCGGCGGTCGGTGGCGGTGACGTGCGCCACGATGGAGAAGCGGTAATCGCGCACCGTGCGGATGTCGCGGGCCTGGAAGCTTTCTTCGCGGCGGTAGATATCGAGCACCTCGCCTTCGACGATGACATCGGCGTCGCCCTGGCGCGCGAGGCGGTAGGTGCCCTCCTGTTGCAACTGCGAACGCAGCGAAGTGGCCAGGTTTTCCGTGACGCGCGGTTCGTAGGTGCGGTTCTCGAAGTGCCGGATGGCGACGGCGCGGG
>CAZYJB010000222.1:0-6816 GCA_964647675.1 uncultured Verrucomicrobiota bacterium
CGGGTTGGGCGCCGACACCCCAGCCTCCGAAGATCACCGTGCTGGTGCCCAGCGCCCGCGAAGCCGCGGTTCGCTGGCGTTACACCACGGCGGAACCCCGCGCGGGCTGGGAGAAACCCGCGTTCGATGACTCGGATTGGAAGGAGGGGACGGGTGGGTTCGGCACCCGCGGTACGCCGGGCGCGAACGTGGGCACGGAATGGAGGTCGGGCAGCATCTGGCTGCGGCGTTCGTTCGAGTTGACTGCGGCAACCCGGGACGCCTGGCGGGAGGCCCAATTGTGGATTCATCACGACGAGGACGCCGTGGTGTTCTGCAATGGGGTCCGACTCGCCACGCTGCCGGGTTACTCCACCGACTACGAGACCGTGCCGCTGGTGGAGGTCGCGCGGGGGGCCCTGAGAGAAGGCGGGAACGTCCTGGCGATTCGATGCCGCCAGACCGGAGGCGGTCAGTACATCGACGCGGGCCTGGTGCGCGTGGAGGAAGCCACCTCACCGTAGACCGACCTCGAAGGACTCAAGGATCGTGGTGCCGGGACTGTACCGACGGCAAAGAGGGGTTGGTGCGCCCGGCAGGACTTGAACCTGCACGATGTTACTCACTAGAACCTGAATCTAGCGCGTCTGCCAATTCCGCCACGGGCGCGTCCGGGTCGGCTGGGGCGCGAACGCCCGCAGGACCCTCTGGTTAATCGGGGAAGTGCCGCGGCGGCAAGCGGAAACTCCGGTTTTTCTGAAATGCATCCGGCGCCGGAGTCGTGGCGCGCGGGCGTTCGCTTGAGCGGATGGTGGGACGCGGTCGTGGAACCGACTCGCGGTCGCGGGTGGAAATAGCTCTTGAGTTTTGGACCTGGAGAGAAACCATTGCCGGCTCTATGTCCTCGGTCGTTACGCAATCGTCGCCCACGGAACCGCCGCCGCAGGATCCGCAGGATCGGATTCTGAACCTGCTGGGTTGGGTGGAGTTGCATCGGAGCCATATCATTCTGGGTTTGGTGGGGCTGATCGCGCTTTGGGGCGTGGCCTATTTGTGGCGGCATTTCGCTGCGGAACGGGAGCTTCGTGCGAACGCGGCCCTGCTCGAATTGCGACCGCGTGCGGGCGACGCCGATTCAGCGCCCGCAGCTTCGGATTTCCTGAAGGTCGCCGAGCAGCATGCCTCGACCACCGCGTCGGCGCGCGCGCGGTTGCTGGCTGCCGGTGCCTTCTTCACCGAGGGCCGTTACAGCGAGGCGCAGGCGGAATTCGAGAAGGTCGCCGCTTCCGTCGGGCGCGGGGTGCTCGGCGCGCAGGCGGAATTCGGCGTCGCCGCGAGCCTCGACGCGCAGGACAAAGGCGAGCAGGCGGTCGCGAAGTACCAGGAGGTGGCGTCGAATTACCCCGGCGAGAGCGTCGCCGGCCAGGCGAAGCTCGCACTCGCTCGATTGTACGAGTCCCGCAAGCAGCCCGAAGTGGCCTTGAAGCTCTACGACGATCTGGTCCGCGCACGCGAAGCCGGAGCCTTTAGCCAGATGGCCGCGGAACGCCGTGAGTCCCTGCTGCGCACCTTCCCCGCATTGGCCACGACCAATGCCCCGGCCGCCCTGCCCGCGGTGACGAAGCCGTGACCCGCTGGTTCACGCCGGGTGCCCCGGCGTGGTGACGAACACTCCCTGCTCCATGCGGATGACATGAAGCTTTGCATCATCGGGACAGGGTACGTGGGACTGGTGACGGGGACCTGCTTTGCCGAGGTCGGACACGAAGTGGTGTGTGTCGACAACGACCCTGAGAAGGTGCGGATGCTGCAGGCGGGTGGCATCCCGATCTACGAGCCTGGGCTCGACGAGATGGTCCCCCGCCAGGTGAAGGCGGGACGGTTGCGATTCACCGGGAGCATCGCCGACGGCGTGTCCAGTTCCGAGGTGGTCTTCATCGCCGTGCCCACGCCACCGCAGGCGGACGGCTCGGTCGATCTCAGCTTCATCGAGGGCGTGGCGCGCGAAATCGCCGCCTGCATGACGTCGTACAAGATCATCGTCGACAAGAGCACCGTCCCGGTGAAAACCGGCGAAAAGGTCGCCGAGACGATCAAGCGCTACAATCGCGCCAAGGTGGATTTCGATGTGGTCTCGAACCCCGAGTTCCTGCGGGAGGGATTCGCCGTGGAGGACCTGATGAAACCGGACCGCGTGGTGATCGGCACCCTGTCGCCGAGGCCGGTACCGGCGATGAAGGAGCTCTACGCGCCCTTCGACGCGCCGATCATTGTCACCGACCTTCACTCGGCGGAGCTGATCAAGCACGCAGCGAATTCGTTCCTGGCCCTCAAGATCAGCTACATCAACGCCGTCTCCGTCATCTGCGAAGCCACCGGAGCCAACGTGGTCGAGGTGGCCAATGGCATGGGTCTGGACCGCCGGATCGGACGCCAGTTTCTCAATGCGGGGCTGGGCTTCGGCGGTTCCTGTTTCCCCAAGGACCTCAGCGCGTTCATCCAGATCTCGGAACAGCTTGGGGTGGATTTCCGCCTCCTGCGCGAGGTGCAGGCGATCAACGCCGCGCAGATGGATCGCTTCGTCAAGAAGATCAGTGACACGCTTTGGGTGCTGAAGGAAAAGCGCCTGGGCGTGCTGGGGCTCGCCTTCAAGCAGAATACCGATGACGTGCGCCTCAGTCCCGCGATCGAGCTCTGCCAGCGCCTGCTCAAGGAGGGCGCCCTCCTGCGCGTGCACGATCCCAAGGCGATGGAAAAGGCCAAGGCGATCCTGCCGCCCTCGGACCGGGTGGTGTATGTGGACGACATGGACGCCGTGGCGGAAGCCTGCGATGCGCTCGTCATCGCCACCGAGTGGCCGCAGTTCGCGCAGCTGGATTTGGCGCGAGTGCGGGAGCAGTTGACCCACCCGATCGTGTTCGACGGGCGGAACCTGCTGGACAAGGGGGAGATGGAGCGGCTGGGGTTTGTCTACAAAAGTGTCGGACGCTGATTTCCAAGGACGGTTGCCCGCGCCGATCGAGGTAGCTGCTGGGCTGGTCTTTCACCGGGGCCGGTTGCTCATCACCGAGCGGCCGGAGGGGAGCCACCTGGCCGGCAAATGGGAATTCCCGGGCGGCAAGCGCGAGGCGGGGGAGAGCTGGGAGAGTTGTCTGATTCGCGAGTTGCAGGAGGAGCTGGGCATCGGGATCCGGGTGGGGGCGCTCTATGACGAGGTGGTCTACCGCTATCCCGGCAAGACCGTTCAATTGCGGTTCTTTCTCGCACGATGGGACGCCGGTGAGCCTCGGGCAATCGAGTGCGCGGCCTGGCGCTGGGTGACTGCCGACGACCTCGTGGTCGACGAGTTTCCGCCTGCCGATCAACGGCTCATCGAGCGCCTGCGACGGGAGGTGGCGGTCTGGCACCCGGAAGAATGAACCAACGGACGCTGTCCAGCGCGGGCCGGCCGTGGCCCAGCCCCGTTTCTGACGAGCCCTACGGTGAGGACGCCAGGCTGCCGTCCGGGCGCGGAACGTAGACGCTGCGGCCGACGGCGGGAACGGTCTCCCCGGAGGCGGAGGTGAACGATGCGGTGCCGCGCGCCAGCGGGGTTGTTACGGAGAGCGCGGTCGCCACGGAGGGTCCGTTGCGACGCGGGCGCAGAATATCGCCGCGCTCGCCGACGGGCGGCAGGGGATAGATGCGACTGGCCGCGGCCGCGCGGTTTGCGCCAGCCGCCACCGGCGACGCCGCAGGCAGGAAGGCGAACGTCGCCAGCGGGGGCGTGGTTCCCGCAGCGGGAACCGCCGTGGAGGTGGCCGCCGGACGGGTGGTGGTCGCGGGCGATTCCTTCAGGCGTTGGGCGGCTTCGCGCAACGCGAGGATGATGCGCTCCTGCGACCCGGGAGAAGTCTGGGTCGGTGCCGGGGAGTCAAACCCCGTGGGCGTTGGGCGTTTCGTGGGCGTGGCGCGAGTTCTCGGGGGCCTGGCGGCACCGGCTGCGCCGCCGGCCGTCGGAGATTGCGAACTCGCGAGGGCATTTGGCGCATGGGTACCACTGTGCCAGGGCTCGGGCAGACGCTCGGTCAGGCCCGCGACCGCGAAGCCGACGGTGAACAGGGCGGGGGTCCACGGATTCGTCTCGCAGCGCGTGAACTCGCGAATGCACCGGATGCGGCGACGGAGGGTCCTCACGTCGTCGAGGACCCCGGCCAGCGCGGGGACAATGCGGCGCGGCGCGCACTCCTCGAGGATACGCAGCAGCGTCAGGCCGTACTCGCGTGAGGCGCCCGGGAAGGAGCGTCGCAGCACGAGATCGTCACAAACCTCCTCGCGGACGGCCAGGATGCGGCGCAGCGCGAGCCAGACGATCGGATTGAACCAGTGCAGAACCTGGATCACGGCCAGCAGCCAGTTGAAGGCGATATCCGAGCGCTTCACGTGAGCCAGCTCGTGGAGAAACAGGAAACGCGTCTCGTCGGGAGTGAGCCGTCGCAGGAGCCCCAGCGGAAGCAGCAGCCGCGGCTTCCACCAACCGCAGATGGCCGGCGAAGAGACCTCGGGCGATTCCACCACCTGAACATCCCGCGAGACCGCCATGACGCCCTTGGACTGATTCAGCAACTTCAGGACCAGCGGGCCGTCGACCGGTTCCGTCGCCGCGAGCGCCGCCTGCAGGCGCAGGTGGTCCCGCCAAATCAGGGCGGCGAGAATCAGGGCGCCGGGGAACCAAAGCGCGAACGCCAGCAGGAACCAGTTTGGTGTATCGGCCAGCGCGCTCGCCGAATCGTTCGAGGGCAGCGTCGCCGGGGTGGGCAGGCCGAGTACCTGGAGGAATGCGCCGGAAATGCCGGCCGGCGCGAAGTCGACGAGGTTGTAGACCGAGATGCGGCTCTCCGGTCCCACCGGCAGGAGCAACCGCGCGAGGACGAGCAACCAAAGGCCGTACCGCCAGCGCGGCGAAAGGCGTCGCCAGAAACAGAGTTCGAGAGAGAAAACAAGGACCGCCAGCACCGACGCGTGCGCCGAGTTGCGGAGCAGCCACCCGAACAGCCCTCCGGTTGCCTCTGCCAGCGGTTCCATGCTCGGAACAGGTCTACTCCCGGGTGTCGAGCACGTCGCGCAACTCCCGCAGATCGGACGCCGACAGGCGCTGGCTCTGTACGAAGTGGGCGATCATTGGGGTCAGGGCTCCATTGAAGACCCGCTCAAGGAACGACTGGCTGTAGTGCGCGACCGCCTCATCCTCGGAGATGCCAGGGCGATAGATGTAAGCGCGCCCGTCCTCTTTGAACGTCAAGGCCCGCTTCTTCACCAACCGGCCGATCAGCGTGCGGGCGGTCTTGGGATGCCAGGAATCACGTGAATTCAGGGAATCGAGAATCTCGTTGGCAGTGCATTGGCCCTTGGACCAGACGATCTTCATGATCTCCCACTCGGTCTCGGAAATGCGCGGGATCTTCTTCATGGTGCTGCGGAGGCGGAATCTCCCCAAAGCGATTACGCCGGTAGTCGGCATTCCGCAAGAGGTATTTCAAGCTCGCGGCATTTCGAAGGCGGGCCGGATGCGACGCGGGTCCCCGGCGCCCGCCGCGGGAGGGATTCGGGCGTGACGACGGTTCCGGGGTCGGTACCGTCCCCGGGCCGCTATGCGAATGATCTCTGTGTTGTTGCTGGGCGTCGGCCTGTGGGCCGGACGCGGCGGAGCCGCCGAGCCGGGAGCGCCCATTGAACTCTGGCCGCAGGGCGCCCCGGGAGCGTTGGGCGCCGCGGATCGAGACCGTCCCACGGTCACCCTCTACCCGGCGGAGGCATCCAAGTCGGTCGGGACGGCGGTGGTCATCTGTCCCGGCGGAGGTTATGGCGGGTTGGCGGGGCATGAAGGTAAGGACTACGCGCTGTGGCTCAATGAATTGGGTGTGCATGGCGTGGTCTTGAAGTACCGCCTCGGCAGCCATGGGTATCGCCATCCCAGGATGCTCGAGGACGCGGCGCGCGCCGTGCGCTGGGTGCGCTCCCGGGCGTCCGAGTGGGGCGTGGCGAGCCATCGCATCGGTATCATGGGATCGTCCGCAGGCGGGCATCTCGCCTCGACCCTGCTCACTCATCACGATGCCGGGAATGCTGGCGCGGAGGACAGTGTGGATCGGATCAGCTCGCGACCGGATTTTGGCATCCTGTGCTACGCCGTGATCACCATGGGTGAGTTCACGCACCAGGGCTCGCGTCGGAATCTGCTCGGTGATCCCGCCGATCCCGCCCTGGTCGCCTTGCTGTCGAATGAAACGCAGGTCCGCTCCGACACGCCGCCGACCTTCGTCTGGCACACCGTCGAGGATACCGCGGTGCCGGTGGAGAACAGTTTGCAGTTTGCGGCGGCGCTGCGGCGGGCGGGGGTGCCCTTCGCGTTGCACGTCTATGAGCGAGGCCGCCACGGCATCGGACTTGCCAACGGCCACGCTTGGACCCGGGAGCTTGCGTTCTGGCTGCAGGAGCGCGGTTATTTGAAGCGCTGACCGTGGCGGACTCGACTCCCCCGTTTTCGTGCCTAAGGTGGACGCGTGACTCGTCTTCCGTTTGAGCTCCTCCTCGCACTGCGCTACCTGCGGCCGAAGCGGACGTTCGTCTCGGTGATCACGCTGATCGCGGTGATTGGCGTTACCTTGGGGGTGACCGTGCTCATTGTGGTGATCGCGGTCATGACCGGGTTTGGCGAGCAGTTGCGCGAGCGGTTGCTGGGTTTCAATCCGCACCTGACCGTGCGCCGGTTGAATTCCAATCTCGCGGATTTCGAAGCGGTCGTGGCGCGCGTGCGCGAGCTGCCGGACGTCGCGAGTGCGGCGCCCTGGGTCGAAG
>CAZYJB010000223.1:0-6806 GCA_964647675.1 uncultured Verrucomicrobiota bacterium
AGCCGCCATCGGGTGGCGAAGACCAGAAGGTAGGGTGCCAGCAGGATCCAAGGGTAGGCGGGGAACAGGCTGAGGTGCAGGAGGCGCAGACCCTGGCCCGCCTGTTCCAGCGTCAGGGATTCGCCCGAAGGCGCGTCCTGCATCCGAATCACGCGCGGCGACGAATCATCTGTGACCGGCATGGTCAGCACCGCGACGACCACCGCCACCGCGAGGCTCCAAACGAGGAGCCAGTGCGCCGAGCGCCGACGCAGGCGGGGGCCCGCGTGGGGCTTCGCGGTGGCGGCGGGCTGGGGATCCGGGGGCGGCATGGCTTCCGGTGGGAACGAAGGATCCAGAGATACCGAAGCTGAGGGAGCATGCCCAGCCTCCGCGAATGCGCGGGGATGAACGCGGCAGAAACCGTTATGAAGCAACAAGTCCGAGGGACCGTGAGGAACAGGGAAGAGAGCGGGTCAGGGACCACCCGAGCGTACGCGCCCGGCGAGACATCAATCGCCATGCCTCTTTCGAGGGGTTGGTTTGTCCCACCCGGTGTGGTCGGCTGGGGAACGATGACACGCATGGTCAGGGAGTGCGCAAAGGGGGCGCCGCGGCTGCGGTGGGGCATGGCGGCGCTGGCCCTGGTTTTCGGTCTGTGGGCCGGGCCCGCGCGGGCGGCCACGGTGGATATTGCCCGCCAATCGAAGGGGGTGGTGAGCATCTCCGCTCAGGCCGCCGACGAGGCTGTGGTGGTGCTGGAGCGCACCGCGGACTTCACGCATTGGGACGAGTGGGTTACCGCGCATGGCGCGGTCGACGGCGTGACCGACCTCGACGCAGCGCGCGCGGGCGGTGGGGTGTTCTATCGATCGCGCACCCGCGCACGCACGTCTGCCGATGACTGGAAGAACTCGGTCCACGGGGACGGGGACGAGCCATTTCAATCGGAATTTCCACCCTTCGGTGCGCCGGCCCCGCGCTGGATCAAGTTCCTCCTCCTGCTGGACGGCACGCGGCGCGTCTATTTCCAGGACAGCACCAAGTACACATTCCACTACGACTTTGCGGTGGCGCGGGTGCCGCGGTTCAAGGGCGTGAGCCGGGCTGATTTCGACCGTGTCACCCTGCGAACCAATGCGCAGGAGGCGGTGGTGGGCGCTCTGCTGTTCGCGCCCGCAGGCGTCGGGATGGAGTTGGGGATCCAGCTGGCGGGCCAGGATGGGTTCCCGCGCGAGCAGGTCGCGGAATGGATTGAGACGGTGCGTGCCATGATCCAGTCGCCGGACGGGCTGGTGACGTACTACATGCCGACGCTGGAGCAGCAGGAAGTCGCGCGTGTTCACGCGGCGTGGTTCCAGGAGCGCGGCATCGAGGTGTCGTCGGCGGCGCGCTGGGTGGTGGACGACGAATGCTATGCGCCGGGATGGGCACTCGGCCGGCTCGTGTATGTGTCCTCGACGCAAATCCGCGAGGCGGCGGGTGCGGGTCGATTGCGTGCCGAGGACGTGCTTTTGACCGATGCCGTCCCCGCGGAGGTGCCGCCGGTCGCGGGCATCGTCAGCCTCACGCCGGCGACGCCCAATTCGCACGTCGCGCTGCTGGCGCGCGCGTACGGGGTGCCCTTTGTGCACATCACGGCGGAAGGGGCCGGCGACCGACTGCGGTCGTGGGAGGGACGCGACGTGGTGGTGCGCGCGCTCCCGCTCTTCGGAGGCTGTGTCGCTTCGGTCGACGCGGTGGATGGCGCGATCCAACCGGCATTGCGCGAGGAAATCCTGCGACTGAAGGACGCGCCGCGGCTTTCCCTTCCCGAGCTCTCCCTGCGCGGCGCGCTGACCATGCCGGTGGATCCGGCGGAACCGGCCGACGTGAAGTTCATCGGGGGCAAGGCCGCCAATCTCGGAGTGCTGCGGCGTTCCATTCCCGACGCCGCGCCCCATCCCGTCATGGCCTTCACCTTCGACCTGTGGAGCGGATATCTGGCGCAGTCCGTTCCGGGAGGCGTCACCTTGTCCAACCTGCTCGCGCAACGCCTGGGGGGATTCGAGTGGCCGCCGGACATGGCCGCGCTGCAAACGACGCTGGACGAACTGCGCACCCTTTTCCGGTCAGGCACCGATTTCAGTGCGGATCAGAAGGCCGCGATCCTCGCCGCGTTGCAAGGCGCCGGGTTCGAACCGACGCGCAAGATCCGGTTCCGCAGCTCGACCAATGTCGAGGATGGCGAACAGTTCAGCGGGGCCGGGCTCTACGACAGCTACAGCGGATGCCTCGCCGACGACCTCGATGAGGATCGCGCGGGACCCAGCCGGTGCGATGCCTCCGAGGATGAAGAACGAGGCGTCTTCCGCGCTCTGCGTCGCGTCTTTGCCAGCTTTTACAACGACAACGCCTTCCTTGAACGCCTGCGCCATGGCGTCGACGAGTCGAAGGTGGGCATGGCGGTCCTCGTCCACTACTCGACGCCGGACGAGATGGAACTCGCCAACGGGGTGGCGACGCTCGAGGTGCGAAAGGACGAGTTCTCGCGCGCCGTGACAGCCTCGCTGGTATCGCAGGTGGGCGCGGAATCGGTGACCAACCCCGACAATGCCGCGCGTCCCGAGGAGGTGCGTGCGAGCAAGTTCTCCGAGGGCTCGACGTTCTTCGAGAAGGTGCGCACTTCCAGCCGTGTGCCGTTGGGCGGATCGGTGATGAGCTGGGAGGCCGACTACCGGGAGTTGTTCCGGCTGCTGGACCGTGCGGCATCCCGCTGGGCGGTGGAGGTGCCGGGCAGCGGTCGAGAATGGCATCTGGATTTCGAGTACAAGAAGGAGCAGCCCGGCGGAGTGAAGGTGAAGCAGATCCGGCCGATTCCGCGGCCCGAGCCGGTCAAGGTGGGGTCCCCCTGGCTGCTCAACGTCGCGCGCGACTGGGTCGTGTTGCAGGGGGAGCACACCGATCTGCTGGCGGCCTACCGACTCAAGTCCTGGTGGCGGTTCGAGACGCTCACCACCCGGTTGGGTCCCACCAACCTGACCGCGTCGGTGCTGCACCACCTGGCCGGCACGTGGCGCGAGGCGGATGGCACCGGATCGTACACCGGGCTGGTCGCGGAACTGCCCGGGCGCACGTTCGCGACGGGTCCCGAGTTCAACCAGGATTCCTGGAGATCCGCCACCGGCACGCGCACCCTGCGCGTTGAACGCGAACCATATGTTCCCGAAGGCCGCGGTCCGCTCGTCGACCTTGGCGATCTGCGCGTCGAACTGGCCATCGAACACGTGATTCCGCAGCCGGTACCGGAGATCCCACCGTTCTCCGAGCCGGGGCCGGTGCGTACCGCGACTGTTAAGCGGGAGAGCGTCCCGCTGACGCCGCGCGGGCAGGTGACCGCCGGCAGCAAGCTGCAGAGGCGCGCGTGGAAACACGGCGTGCGCAATCTGGAAATCGAGTACTACTGGCCGCCTGAACCGAAGGGCATCGTGGCGGGCTACACCGCGCCCCTGCAGCAATGGGTGGGCACGACGCTCACCGGGTTCACCTCACGTCCGATCGTACTCCGGGGCGACTTCTCCCAGACCTACCGGCCGGGACACCACAACTTCTGGGAGGATTTCCTGTTCGATCCCTGGTTGGAACCGGGAGTGGATCCGGCGCTGCTGGAGGAACTGCGTGCCGCGAACATTCGCGCCATCATCGCAGGAGGCGATCGCGAGGCATTGAACTCGCTGATCGTGCTGGGCTGGGACGGGCGGTTCCGCGAGCTGAAATGACGAACGAGGCATGGCGCGTAGGTCGGGCGCCGCCTCGGCCATTCGTTCTGACGCGATCCGATCGGATCAGGCCGGATTGGATCAGATCACGCCGAGCCGTTCCTGGATGTCACGCAGGGGACGGGTCATGGTGATCTTGTGGCCGTCCTCGAGCAGGATCACATGCTGGCCGCCGGGCAGGGGCTGGAGTTCCTTGACGCGCTGAAGCCGCACGAAGGCGGAGCGGCTGGCACGGAAGAAGAGCTCGGGAGGCAGGTCGTTCTCCAACTGGCTCATCGTTTCGCGCACGATGTGGTTGATGCGGCCGACGTGGAGGATGGCGTAGTTGCCTGCGGCTTCGATCCAGTCGATCTCCTCGAGCCGCACGAACAGCACGCGATCGTTGGTGCGCACCATGAGGCGGCGCTGGGCGGGGGACACCGGCGCGCGCCGGTCGAGCCACTCGGACAGCCGTCGGTTGTCGGTGGCCGCGGCGGGAGTGCCGGCGTCTCGGCGCGCGCGCTCCACCGCCTGCTGGAAGCGCGCGAGCTTGAATGGCTTGAGCAGGTAGTCGGCGGCATTCACGTCGAAAGCCTCGATGGCGAACTCGTCGTGCGCGGTGGTGAAGATGATGCGCGGCGCCACGCCGGCCGGCAGGGCGCGCAGAACTTCGAAGCCATTCATGCCCGGCATCTGCACGTCGAGGAAGACGGCGTCCGGCGCGAGTTCCACGATGCTGTTCAGCGCTTCGGTCCCGCTGGCGCATTCTCCGAGCACTTCGATGTCCTGACACTGCGCGAGGAAGGTGCGCACGCGTTCGCGGGCGAGGGGCTCGTCATCGACGATCAGGACGCGCAGGGGCATGGCGGGTGGGCGTGGGCTCCGGGGTGGGCGGCATGATGGACCACGGGATCCGGAGTTCAACGCAAAGTCCGCCGCCTAGGGCGTCGCGCAGTTCGAGCGACGCGGCGTGGCCATGCAGTTCGTGCAGCCGCTGGCGTGTGTTGGCGAGGCCGATGCCGGTGCGTCCGTCATTCTTGGGCGCGAGTCCGGCCCCGGTGTCGGTGATGGCCACGACCAGGTGATCTCCCTTCCGCGCGGCCTGCAGCGTGATCATGCCGGGCCTTTCCAGGGGTTCGATGCCGTGGCGCACGGCATTCTCCAGCAGCGGTTGCAGCACGAGGGTGGGCACCAGGCACGACAGGCAGGCGGGCTCGACGAGCTCGCGGAACACGAGACGCTCGCCGAAGCGTGCCCTCTCGATATCGAGATAACGGCGCGCGAATTCGATCTCGCGGTCCAATGTCGACTGCGGCCGGTTGTCGGAGTTGAGCGTGAGCCGGAGGAAGTCGCTGAGACTCGAGATCATCTCGTCCGCGGCTTGCGGGGATCGGTGGACGAGCGTGGCGATCGCGTTGAGCGTGTTGAAGAGGAAGTGAGGGTTGAGCTGCATGCGCAGGGCGTGCAGGCGCGCTTCCGTAAGCTGGCGCGACAGCTCGCGGGCCTGCGCTTCGCGTTCGCGCAAATGCTGTTGCTGGCGGGTCCAGTGGACCACCCCGACGATGGCGGAGTAGATCAGCAGATGCATGTGCCACCGGGTGGTGACGACGAATCGCGCGCGGTCCCAGAATCCCGATCCGGACGGATCCGACTCGCGGCCGCGACCACGACTGCGGCGATCGCGGGGGCCTTCCGAGTGCGGAACCGTTTCGCGGGACGTGCCCGGGGCACCCTGGGGGACGGTCACGGCGCCGCCTTCGCGCGGCCCTTCAGGAGGTGTTGGCGGCCGGGGGCGCCAGAACCGCCCGATCTGCAGCGACTCCGGCACCAGATACTCGGTGGCCGTGGCGTGGACGGTGCCGTAGGTGAGGGTGGCCACCAGGGCCCCGGTCGCGAGCACGCCGAGATGCAACGGCCATCGGTCCGAGGGTAGCGCGAACCGTCGTGCCAGCCAGGCGATGGGAAGTCCGAGCGGCACCCAGACGAGGCTGTCCATCAGGCCCGCGGTGAGGGCCACCGGCCAGGGCACATCGCGCCCGAACGCGGCGCTGGAGAGCTTGATCTGGCTGGCGGTGACCAGACCGAACACCGTGAAGCAGCCGAGCGCAATCGCCAGCGCGTACCCGGCCGATCGCCAGAGCGAGGCGCTCGGGGCCGGGGTCTTCGAGACGGATGGGTCCTGGACCGTCACGCGCCCACCGTGGCGCAGATCCCCGGCGTGGACCATCGGTTCGTGACCAAGGCCCTTGCACCGGGGACGAGTCTGCGCCGTCGCGGGACGATTCCTGGCACCGGATCGGAAGCCATGGGCCCCGGGCGAGGTCGCCCCGACCGCTGCTCGTGTGGCGGCGGTGCTGCGGTCCGGCAGCCGTGTTCCCTTTTTCTCCTTTCGGAACTTCCGCCGGCTCTTTCTAATCCGGGTCCTGTGACCGCGGATACGTTCAAATCGGAGATCGCCGAAGCCATGCGCGCATTCGACAAGTATGTCGTGTGCCTGGAGAAGGCTCCGGATGAACTCGAACGCGCGCTGCAGTCGCTGGTGGAGAAAGCGATCAAGGCCTTCGAGAACCGCGGGGCCGGGCTGCGCCACGGCATCGCACTCGACCGCCAGATCACGGTGATCCTCAGCCAATCCGAAGCGGAGCGCCCGCTCTGCGGGATCTACTTCAACCTCTCGAGCCCGTACCACCGCCAGAAGTCCGGCAAGGTGACGCGCGCCCGCGGGGAAGAGGCCTGACGGCCGCAGGTCGGCGACTTTCGCGCGGTGGTTGAGGCTGCGCGCGCGGCTGGGCGGTGGCCTTCCCGGTGGTGTACGGAGTCGCTCGGCTCAGGTCCGTCCCGTCCTTGGTTCGCTATTCCAGGCGGACCTCGTCATCGATCTGCACGAATCCCTCGATCACATCCGCGGCGACGAACCCATTGCGCTCGGGCCCCGAGAGTCGCAGTTCGCCGACCTTCTGGCCCGCCCGGAACACGGAGAGCCGCGACTGGAGAGCGGGCGCGCCGCCAAGTGTGTAGTCCACCACGACGAACCGAAGCCCCTGGTTGACGGCATGAATACGCCCGCTCGCGGGCAGCAGCACCGTCACC
>CAZYJB010000224.1:0-6797 GCA_964647675.1 uncultured Verrucomicrobiota bacterium
GCGTGGTGGGCATCCGTGGGACGCTGCCGCTGCTCGACGGCGGCTACCTGAACCGCCCGGAGTTCAGCCGGTTCGACTTGGCGGCGCGCGAGTGGGTGATGGAAGGCGTGGGGGTGGAGCCGGACATCGCGGTGGACAACGATCCGACGCGCGAGTTCGAGGGGGTCGACGACCAGCTCAACCGCGCCCTGGAGGAGGTCCGCAAGGCGATGGAGGCAAATCCGGTGCGCGTCCCGGCGCTTCCGCCGTATCCGGACAAGAGCCGCTGAAGGGGCTGGGAGGCGGGGGTCCGGGCCGGATCGGAGGTGCCGTACTCCCGAGTGCCGCTCGTTGCCCTCCCGATGTGCCGGAAAAAGCACACTTCCCCCGGTGCGAGGCGCATGGTAAGGCCTTGCGGAATTCCCCGGTTTTTCTTGGCGGCAAGGGCGTCGGAGCGCGGCGTTGACGCTGGGAGACCCGGGTGCTGACATCCCCTCGCCCCACTCCTATGAAGCCTGAACAGAGTTCCGTCTTAACGCGTCTCCGGAAAGCCCGGGCGTCACGTGCTTTCACGTTGATCGAGCTGCTGGTGGTCATTGCGATCATCGCGATTCTCGCCAGCATGCTCCTGCCGGCGCTCTCGAAGGCCAAGGATCGTGCGCAATTCACCATCGATCTGAACAACGCCAAGCAGCTCATGCTGGCGATGACGATGTATACGGGCGACAACGACGAGCTGATGCCCTCCCCAGGCTGGGGGCTGACGGTGAAATCGTGGGCGCATGGTCCGAACATGGCCAGTGCCGCCGGGGACACCCTGCCCACCCAGCGCAATTTCTCGAACCAGCTCGAGAAGGCGAAGTCCGGCCAGCTCTATCCGTTCGTCAACACCGTCAATATCTTCGTGTGTCCCAAGGACAACGTGGAGCGGGCCGGGACCAAGAAGGCCCAGTTCCGCCAGCGCGATCAGAAGATCTCCAGCTACGTGTGGAACGGCGCGCTCATCAGCTTCGGCAGTCTGTCCGGGTGGGATTCCCGCCTGCTCACCCACCGGGTGACAGCCTTCAAGCCGACGGTGTTGCTGCAGTGGGAGGCCGACGAGATGAAGCCCTTCTTCTTCAACGACGCCTCGAGTTTCCCCGACGAAGGGATTTCGCAGCGCCACGGCGGCGGCTTCGCGCCGAACGAGCGCGTCGACGTCAAGGGTAGCGGCACGGTGGGCCTCATCTCCGGCACGGCCCTCGCCATCAAGTACAAGAAGTTCTACGAACTGGCGGGCCGGGTGGATGGCCGCGGGGCGGGTCTCCGGGATGTGCCGAACGATCTTTGGTGCGATCCGAACCACCCGCGCGGCGGCGCCAACTGAATGCTGGAATGTTCGACGGGTGAGGAGGCGGTGGCCACGGGCCACGCCACCTCCGGCCGCGGCGCGTCAGCGCGCCACGGCGCGAATCCGACCGATCACCGAGGACGTATGATGAAAGCGATCTGGACCCTGAAGGGAATGGCGTTGCTCGCAGCGATGGCACTGGTCAGCGCCGGTTGCGGCTCCAAGGAGGCCGAGGAATCGGCCGCGGCGCCGGCGCCCGAGGCCGCCGAAGCCACCGAGGCGCCTGCCGAGGAAACGGCGAGTGCCGAGAATCAGGATGAGTCCACCACGGAATCCATCGTGATCCAGGCCATGGATGTTCAGGAAACCCTCACGGCCACCGACGCTGCGGCAAAGAACAAGAACTGGACGGGCGCCACCGAGAATTTGCTCAAGCTGCAGTTGAGCGGCTCGATGAAGAGCGACGCCGATAGTTGGCAATACAACCGGAAGATGACCGTACTCCAGAATCAGCTGCTGGAGGCGGCCGAAGCTGGTGATCCCAAGGCCAAGCAGGCCATCGAGATGCTGCGCCGTTCGCGCCGGGTTCCGTGACCGCGCTTCCGGTGGCCGGCCGGAAAGCGTGACATGAGGCTCACTCAACGAACCAGGGACACCCAGGCGGGTGTCCCTGGTGGTTTTTTGGGGGGCCTACCGAACAGATTCCGCGCAGGCCCTGGGTGGTGGCAGTTGCGACGAGGCGGCGCGGAACTGTTGGCCCTTTTCACGCTGGCCATCCTGGCGGGCGGCTGCGGTCAGTCGTCCGAAGAAATCGTTTCTGCCGCGCCAGTCCTTCCGCCTGCGGCATCGACCGCACCGGTGGTTCTGGGTGAGCCGCCCGGCATCGGGGTGGGAGGCGGCTATGTGGGCGCCGCTTCGTGCGCCGAATGCCATCGCGACCAGCACCAGAGCTGGCACGCCTCGTACCATCGCACGATGACCCAGGAGGCGGTGGGTTCCAACGTCGCGGCGAACTTCGAGGGGGTGGTTCTCGAGACGGGGGGCGAGCGGTTCACGTTGTCTCGGCGAGGCGACGAACATTGGGTCGCCATCGAGGATCTGGAGGAACTCGCGGCGCTCCCTCCTGGGGCACCAAAGCCCCCGCCGGTGCAGGTGCGCCTGGCATTAACCACCGGGTCGCACCACATGCAGGTGTTCTGGATGCCGGCGGGTTTTGGCAATGCCCAGATCGGATTCCCCTTCACGTGGCTGATCGATGACCAGCGCTGGGCGCCGCGCCACGACCTCTTCGTCCGTCCGCCCGGCGCTGTCCCGCCGGTCGAGACCTGGAATCTTTCGTGCATCCGCTGCCACGCCACGGCGGGACAACCCCGTCCGTCCGAGCAGCGGGATCGCTTCGACACACGGGTGGCCGAGCTCGGGATCTCCTGCGAGGCCTGCCACGGTCCGGCGGGCGAACACGATCGCGCGATGCGCGCGTGGAACGAAGCGCGGCGCGCCGATCCCGCAGCGGCGAAGCCGACCGACCTGCACATCGTAAACCCGAAGTCCCTGGAGCCGGTGCGCAGCTCGCACGTCTGCGCGCAGTGCCACAGCATGAAGTGGTTCGATGCCGGCGAAGGCTGGGAGCAATCGGGCTTCCGCTATCGTCCTGGCGACGACCTCGAGGCCACCACGCCGGTCATCCGCCCCAACCATCTGGACCAGCAGCCGGCGGTGAAGGCGGTGGTGCAACGGCACCCGCGGCTGCTGACCGACTTTTTCTGGCCGGACGGCATGATCCGGGTCGCGGGCCGCGAGTACAACGGGCTGCTGGAATCGGCCTGCCACCAGCGCGGCAAGCTCTCCTGTGTGTCCTGCCATTCCATGCATGAGTACGAACAGGCAGCGGACCAGATGGCGGCGGGCATGAGCGGCGACCGCGCGTGTGTGTCGTGCCATGCGGCGGACCGCTATGCCGCGCCGTCGCACACGCACCACCGCGCCGGAAGCGAGGGTGCCGCCTGTTACAACTGCCACATGCCCCACACCAGCTACGCGCTGTTGAAGGGCGTTCGGCAGCACGAAATCGACAGCCCGCGCGTCGCAGCGACGCTCGCGAGCGGGCGTCCCAACGCCTGCAACCTCTGTCATCTCGATCAGTCGCTCGGTTGGACCGCGCGACATCTGAGGGAGTGGTATGGCCAGCCGATGCCCGATGACCCGCGGCTGTCCGAAGAGACCTCCGCCGCAGTGGCCGGCCTGCTATCCGGGGATGCCGGGGAACGCATCCTGTACGCCTGGCATCTGGGCTGGGAACCGGCGCGGAAGGCCTCCGGGGACGATTGGACAACGGCTCTGCTGGCGGGGTTGCTCGAGGATCCCTATTCCGCGGTGCGCGCGGTGGCGTGGCGGGCGTTGCGGACCGACCCTCCAGCACGCGGCGTGGCCTATGATTTCGCTGGTCCCGAAGCGAGCCGGTTGGCGGTCGCGCGCGAATTGGCGTCCAGGCTGAATGAGACAGCGGTCACCGAACCGGACGCCGCGCGGCGGCGGGCGCTGCTCCTGCGGGAGGATGGTCGGCCCGACCTCGAGGCTAGGGTGAAGTGGGTGTCCCGTCGGAACGACCGTCCGGTGCATCTGCGGGAGTGACCGCCGAGGCCGCGGAGGGGTTGGTCTGCGAGGAAAGGAGCTCAGGGCTCGAGGTCCGCACGTTGTTGCGGCGTTCCGCCTGTTGAATCCGGTGTTTGGCGAGCGCGACGACGAGCCGGCCGCCCATGAAGAGTCCAGCCGCGATGAGCAGCGCACCGGAGATGTGGGCCGTTCGCAGCAGGGCGCGCTCGGAGATTTTGCCGTGACCGAGGGACACGGCGTATCCGAGCTTCGAGAACCAGGCCAGCGCCCCCAGGCCGATGCCGACGATGGCGGCGGTCTTGGTTGGCCATTCCTGATCGACCCATTCATGGGCCACGGCGGCGGCGGCGAAGGCGATCCAGAAGAGCAGGGTCGCCGGGTTTCCCAGGACGCGCACGAAGCCCGTCATGAAGGCGGTGTGCGGGTGCAACCGCTGTTCCACCACCTCGACCGCATGCGGCGTGAGCGGCATCTGGCGGGTCAGCACGTATCTGATGCCGATCGCGGTGACCACGACGAAGCTCACCAGTTCCATGGTCGCGCGCAGCCACGCCGAGGTGAACATCTGGGCGAAGCCGGCGAAGGCGATGGTGGAGTAGATGATCTCCATGACCACCGCACCGAGGCCCACGAAGAACGCATGGCGGAAGCCGCGCCGCGCGCCTTCGTTGATGATGGTGACGTTGACCGGGCCGACCGGGATGCAGGCCAGGTAGCCGGCCAGGAACCCGGTGGCCCACGGCATGATCAGCAGGCTGAACTCGGTCATGATGGACCGCGCTCAGCGCGGTGTGCCCGCATCCCCCTCGTCTTCGGAATCGCCATCGTCCTCGTACTCGATCTCCTTGCGCATGCGCCGCGAGATGTGCGGCCGCACGAATCCATAGAGCAGATAGAGGGTGAACACCAGCGGCAGCACGACCGGAAGCACCTTCTTCCAGAGGATGATGAACACACCGGCCAGAGCCAGGATGATGACCGTCTTGGTGAACGGCGTGGAGGTGCGCCAGTTGAGATTCTTGAACGCCGGGTAACGCACCTGGGACACCATCATAACCGAGAGAAACACCAGGATGATCGGGATCAGGTACCGCCACCATCCCTTGGCGAAGTCCTTCTCCTCGATCCACAGAATGAACAGGGTGAGCGACGCGACCACGCCGGCGGCCGCGGGAATGGGGAACCCCACGAACTCGCTGCCTCCACCGGTGCCCGAGTAGGTCGCGATCACGTTGAATCGCGCGAGCCGGAAGGCGCCACACAACAGGTAGATCGACGCGATGAACCACCCGAACTCCGGGTGCAGGACGAAAACGTCCGCCAGCACGATGCGATGTACGAGGAAGGCCGGTGCCACGCCGAAGGAGACGACGTCGGCCAGCGAATCGAACTCGCGCCCGAACGGGCTTTCCAACCCGCCCATGCGCGCCACGCGCCCGTCGAGCAGGTCGAAAATGCACGCCAGGAGAATGAAGAACAGGGCCTCGCGGATCACCGCCTCGAATCCCGGCGCATTCAGGTCCGCCTCCACGATGCGCGTGATGGCGAGAAACCCGCAGAACAGGTTGCCGGCCGTCATGAGGTTCGGCAGCAGGTAGATCTTCAACCTGCTGCCGTCCTCCTCCAGGGTCTGCCGCGCCGTGGGTGGTTCGTCCGCCATGCGTGCCGTGTCCGGTCGACGCGACGTTAGGCACATCCCCCGGGGGACGCCAGATCCCTCTGGCAATCCGCGACCGTCCTTCCGACCCTCGGCGCGTCTCGCGTGAAGAATATCGTCTACTTCGATCTCGAAACCCAGAAGTCCGCCGAGGAAGTGGGCGGCTGGCATCGCATCCGCGACATGCGCATGAGCGTGGGCGTGACCTACAGCACGGCCCGGGGCGGATACCGCGTCTACGCGGAGGACGAGGTCAATCTGCTGATCGAGGAACTGCGGCGCGCCGATCTCGTGGTCGGCTTCAATCACATCCGCTTCGATTACGAGGTCCTGCACGGCTACACCGTCCTCGACCTCGAGCAGGTGCCCTCCCTTGATCTCCTCGTCGAACTGCAGAAATCGCTGAACCACCGGCTCACGCTCGACTCCGTGGCCTCCGCCACGCTGGGGGCGGAGAAGACCGCCGACGGCCTCCAGGCGCTGCGCTGGTTCAAGGAGGGGCGCATGCTCGAGATCGCCGAGTACTGCTGTTACGACGTGAAGATCACCAAGCTGGTGCACGAGTTCGGACGCGACCGCCGTCAGCTCTTCTACACCAGCCGCACGGGTCAGGTGTTGTCGGTGCCGATCACCTGGGGTTGAGGAAGTGGTGGTGGCTCGCCGGTTCCGACCGGCGAGGGTGTTCCCCGTAGTCGCGGACGTGGAGTCCGCGCCGACCGGCTTCGGCAAATGGAGTCGCTGGAGGCAATCGAGCGTCGCCTTCACGGCGACGGCTACGATGAACGTAGCCGCGAGCGTCAGCTCGCGCCGACTGGCGTCGGCAAAGGGACTCGCTGGGGGCGGGCGAGCGCCGCCTGCACGGCGACGACCACCGGGCGAGCGACGAGCCGTACATTCGCGTGGCCTTTCGCGCCTTCCGTGGAGCAACATCAAGCATGTCCGCCGGCCTGAACCCGAGCCCGTTCCGCGCCTGGGCGCGGCGCGAGTTCCTGCTCCGCTGCGGGCTCGGCCTGGGCGGACTCGCCTTAGGCGATCTCGCGCGCGGGCAGGCGAGCCCTTTGGGAGTGGAATCCGGTGCCGCCGCGCCCTTGGTGCCGAAGGCACCGCCCTTCGCGCCGCGCGCGCGGCGGGTGATCCACTTCTTCCTCAACGGCGGTCCGTCGCACCTGGACACCTTCGATCCGAAGCCGGCGCTGCTGCGGCACGCGGGCAAGCCCC
>CAZYJB010000225.1:0-6787 GCA_964647675.1 uncultured Verrucomicrobiota bacterium
CACCCAGGCCGCTGCGCTCTGCAAGGCCTTCGAACTGCCGCACGTCTCCACCGGCGACCTCTTCCGCGATCACATCCGCAAACAGACCGACCTCGGCCAGTTGGCGCGGTCCTATATGGACCGTGGCGAACTGGTGCCCGACGACGTGACAGAGCGCATGGTCGCGGCACGCCTCGCGCTCCCCGACGCGCAGCGCGGATTCGTTCTCGACGGCTTCCCGCGCACGGTCTCGCAGGCGGAGGCACTCGATGAAATCCTGCACGATCTAAGGCGACGCGTAACCGGCGTGGTGCATCTCAAGGTCGACGACGCGGAGATCATGCGCCGGCTGACCGGGCGCCGCATCTGCCGCCAGTGCCAGGCGCCCTTCCATCTTCTGTTCAAGAAACCGCGGCGCGAGGGCACCTGCGACTGCTGCGGCGGCACCTTGTACCAGCGGGACGACGACAAGGCGGAGACCATCCAGATCCGCCTGCGCAACTACCATCGCCAGACCGAGCCTCTCATCGCGTACTACCGCAGCAGCGGTGTGCTCACCGAAGTCGAGGGTGAAGGCGACCCGGTGGCCATCCGCGCGGCGATGCTGGCCGCCTGCAAGCTGTTCAGCGAGGAGCCTGAGAGCGCCACCTGCGTGTGAGGCAGTCCGCGGGGTCACGAATTCCGTCTCGTGACTCGGTGTCCCCCGGGGGACACCGACGCCCGTCCTCACAGTCGCGGCCGTCAGGCTGCGCTGACCGGCGTTCGCAATTGGGGTGGGATTGCCAAGGCCAGTGAGCGCCGCCTGCACGGCGGCGGCTCCGGTAGGGGATCGACCTCGGGTCTCCGTCCCGACTCGCCGGACGGAGCCGGCGAGCCACCAGGCTTGCTTCGCGATTCTGCACTTCAGCCCGCATTTCTCTCGCCACTCGCCACTCGCCACTCGCCACTTTCCGTCTCACGCCCTCCCCCTCCCGACTGGCGTGCCCGCGGAGATCCGCTAACCTCCCGGCGGTCAACGAACCTCCGGAACCCTCATGCGGATCGTCCAGCTCACGCCCGGTGCCGGCGGCATGTTCTGCGGAAACTGCCTGCGCGATAACGCCCTCGTCGCGGCGCTGCGACGGCTGGGCCACGACGTCACGCTCCTGCCGCTTTATCTCCCGCTCAAGACCGACGAACCCGACCAGTCGGGCGGCGCGCCGGTGTTCTTCGGCGGCATCAACGTCTACCTCGAACAGAAGGCCGCGGTCTTCCGCAAGCTTCCCGGCTGGTTGCACCGCCTCCTGGACTCGCCTCGTCTGCTGCGCTGGGTGGGCACCGCCGCGGCACGCACACGGCCCGAACAAGTGGGCGATCTCACCGTCTCCATGCTGCGCGGCGAACTCGGCAACCAGCGCCGCGAGATCGACGAACTCGTCGCCTGGCTGCGCGAACACGAGCGGCCCGAGGTGATCAGTCTCTCCAACGCGCTGCTGTCGGGCTGCGCACGCCAGTTGCGCCGCGACCTCGGCGCGCGCATCGCCATCACACTCCAAGGCGAGGAGTCTTTCCTTGACGCCCTGCCACCGCGCGACCGCGAGACGGCTTGGGGACTGGTGGCGGAACGCGTGGCGGAGGCGGACCTCCTCGTCACACCGAGCCGCTATTACGCGCGGCGTCTTGCTGATCGGCTGAAGATTCCCGAGAGCCGGTTCCAGGTCGTTCCCAACGGCATTCAACTCACCGGATGGGAAGTCGCCGTCCAGCGACCCCAACCGCCGCGCATCGGATTCCTGGCTCGTCTCTGTCCCGAGAAAGGTCTCGATGTGCTCGTCGACGCCTTCATCGACCTTCGGCGGCGCGGCCGGGTCCCCGGCGTGAAACTCGCCATCGCCGGCAGTCTCGGGCCCTCCGACGAACCCTTTCTCGCGGCGCAGAAGCGCAAGCTGCAGGTCGATGGCCTGCTCGGCGACACGGAGGTGCATCCCAATCTCGACCACGCCGCGAAGCAGCGGTTCCTGCGCGACCTCTCGGTGTTCTCCGTGCCGGCCCACTACGGCGAAGCCTTCGGTCTCTATCTCGTGGAAGCCATGGCCGCCGGCGTGCCCATCGTGCAGCCCGAGACCGGCGCCTTCCCGGAGATTCTCGGCGCATCGGGCGCCGGCATCCTCTGCCGCGCGCACGATCCCATCGACCTCTCGCGCCGCCTCGAGGAGGTCATCCTGCGACCGGAACTTTCTGCCAAGCTCTCCGCCGCGGGACGCCACGCCGCCGAAACGGTCTACAACAACGAGGCCGCCGCCCGCACCTTCGCCGGGTTGCTCACCCAACTGCCGTCACCCGCCACCGGGGTTCGTACCCCGTCGGTCCCCGCCGGGACGTGAGTCGGCACATCGGACGCTCCGTTTCCATGCCCAGCGAATTCGTCATCACGCGGTCGGTCGAGTTCTCCGAAACCGACATGGCCGGCATCATGCACTACTCGAATTTCTTCCGGTACATGGAGGCCGCCGAGCACGCCTTCTTCCGGTCGCTCGGACATTCGATCGCCGATCCGAAGGGCGTGCCGCGCCTCGGCTGGCCACGCGTGCACGCCTCCTGCGACTACCATCGCCCGCTGCGCTTCGAAGACCGCGTGGAAGTGCGTCTGCGGGTGCGGGAGAAGAAATCCAAGGCGCTCACCTACGAGTTCGTCTTCCGAAAGGTGGACGTCCCGGACCCCATCGAGGTCGCGCGCGGGCGACTCACCGTGGTGTGTGTGGCCCACCAACCCGACGGCACGATGCGCGCCACCACGATTCCTCCCGCCATCGCGGATCAGATCGAAGTGAGCAACCCCGCCGGCTCCACGACTTAGCCCGTCCGAGTGCTCGCCCCATACCCACCTCTTCCTGTTCGGCATCTGCGCTCATCTGCGTCATCTGTGGATGGGAATCCTCCCGCTAAGCCAGCGGAGCTTATCCGCAGATGTCGCAGATTGCCGCAGATGAACGACACCGACCGCTGACGCTTCTTAGAGACCGTCTCCGGCCTTTCGACTACATCGCTCCGCCTGAGGGTCAGCGCTTCGCGCCGGACACCAGCTTGCGGAACTCGTCCTTCGAGCCCTCCACCAGCGCCTTCGGACCCGTGAACTTTACGAAAACCGCGCCGGCGGCGTCCTCGATGATGGCGCCCGCCAGCGCGAAGCCTTCCTTGGGCGTCTGGGGTCCGCCCGGCATGCCGCTCATGTAGGTGCCCTCGGCGAACACGTAGGTCACCTTGAGGTCGCCCGCCTTGCCATCCTCCGTGCGCGCCTTGATTTGTTCCCGCGTTCCCTGGAACTGCCGGTACCAGCGGTCGACATTGGCCTGCGTGCCGCCGCCGTTGTTCGGCCCGAAATGGAAGAACACCACCTCCCCGGCCTCTCCGGAGCTGTTCGGCACCTTCAATTGCGCTTTGCGCATGCCGCCGGGGGGATTGGCGACCCACTCCCACGCGGCGGGTCGCACGAAGCCCAGTTCGCTGACCTTGAAGTTGGCGGGTGCGTCCGCCGCCTGCGCCACGCTTCCGGTTCCCGCTCCGGCCGCCACCAGCATCCCGCCCAAGCACAGCCATCCAGCCATTCGTCGATTCATGGGGCGCAACACTGTGGCGGCCGATCGAATTGTCAAACCGTCCCATGACCGAATCCTCGATCCTCAACCGGGATGATCGAAGGAATCCGTGGGCGACACTCGCCAGGTCGCCGGAGATCCCCTTTGCCCCTCGTGCGCGTCGGGAAACCCGGTCGTCACTTCGTCCCCGCCGGCCCGGACGATTCCCGCTTCCGCCTGAGCACTGCCAATTCCTCGCGTTGCTGCGTCAGGCGTCGGCGATGCGCGGCGAGTTGTCCCAGCGCCTGTTGATACTGGTTGCGCGAGGCAGGCGTCGCCTTCTTGCCCGCCGCCATCCGCTTCAGAACCGGGATCTGGTCGTTCAAGGTTCCGATGGCCAGTTCGGTCTTTCGGATTTCCTCTTCCTTGCGGGCGATCAGATAATCATGGCTGTGCACCACCTTCGGTTGAACCGCCGGTGGCGGCGTTCCTTGCGTCGGCGCGTCCTCGGCATCCAGCAGGCCCTGCCTTCGCTGCCGCCGTCGTTCACGGCGTGTCTCCTGGGCTAGGAGGCTGGGAGACCCCGTCAGAAGACCTGCCAGACCCACATGGGACAGGCGGACGAGAAAAGCGCGACGTGCAGGCAGCGTGTGCATGGAGAAGATGCGGTTGGAACGCTCCCTGCTTGCGCTCACGACCAGTTCCAGTCAACCAGGAACTAGGCTCGCGTCCCGCCTCATCGACGGAGCCTCGCTACCGTGGCAGCCTCGCCCGGGACCAGGACCATGAAAACGCCGTCGTGGACCACTCCCATCCCCACCCGCCTCGGCGAGTTCTCCTCCACCTGGACCGCTGCGGGCCTCGCGCGCCTGCACTTTCCGGGCGACCAACCAAGTCCGCGCGAAGAGACCGTCGGGGCACCTCCCCCAGTCGACATCGCGTCCTGGATCCTGATCTTGCGCTACGCCTTGGACGCCGCGCTCTCGGATGGGCAGCTATCTCCCCAACCGCCGTTCGACTTGGCGGTCGGAACCAACTTCCAGCGTGAGGTCTGGAACGTCCTCTGCGCGATTCCACGAGGTGAGACACGCTCCTACGCGGAAGTGGCCGCGGCCGTGGGACGACCCAAAGGCGCCCAGGCCGTCGGGCAAGCGTGTGGGGCAAATCCCATCCCCGTCCTCATCCCCTGCCACCGTGTGCTGGCCGCCCATTTGCGACTCGGCGGCTTCTCCGGAGGACTCGATTGGAAGCGGCGCCTGCTCGGGTTGGAGCGCGGCCGGGATTTTCCTTTCTCGGCCTAGGAACCGTCTGTTATCCACGCGGGACTATGCGTTGGTTGTCCCGAATCACACGCGCGTTCTGCTGGGTCGCGCTGCTCGTCGTTGCTTCGACGACATTGTCCGCGGCGGAGTTCAAAATGGCGGACGGCTCGGTGATTTCGGGGGAGCTGGTGGCCCCCAACGATGATGGCGCGGTGATTCGCCGCACCAGCGGTGGCCTGACCAGCCGTTTGAGCTGGGACAAATTCTCGCAGCCGACCCTGGCGGAGATGTCCAAGGACGACAAACTCAAGGAACTCGTCCAGGCGTTCATCGAGGCACCCGAAGGCGCCGACGAGGCGGCCCGTCCCCAAGTCGTGATTCAGGATCCGCCCGGCAAGGTGACGCGGCCTGCCAAACGGCCCGGGTTCTTCGCTGCCTTCGGCACCCCGGCGGGCCTGTTCATCCTCGGCATCCTTCTCGTGGCCAATCTCTACGCCGCCTACGAAGTCTCCATCTTCCGCAATTACCCCGCCGCCGCGGTGGTCGGCACGAGCCTGATCCTCCCCGTGCTCGGCCCGATCCTCTTCCTCTGCATGCCGACGCGGGTGCGGGAGGATGTCGTCCTCGAATCCCAGTTCGAGGCGCCTCAGGAAGTGGCCAACACCGGGTCCCAGGAGCTGTCCGCCGCCGGCCTCTCCGGATCCGGCCTCTCGTTGAGCGGTCCAAAGGCCGGCGCCCCGGCACCCGCGGCGTCGCACGCGGCGAGCTACAAGCGCGGCGACGTGGAGCTGAACCGCGCGTTCTTCGAGCGCACCTTTCCGCTCTTCTTCCGCATGACGCGCAGCGATGCCGACAAGGATTCCGTGCTGGCCATTCGGTCCGCCAAGGGCGAGGTGGTGGCCACGCGCATTTCGCGGATCAGCGCCAATGAGATCGGGCTGGTCACCCAAAAGGGCCATGAGGTGCAGCTCCGCTTCGCCGATATTACCGAGGTCAGCCTGCGTCCGAAGGGCGCCTGACGGCGGCGGCGTCCACTGCTCATGAAATACCGGGCAATCCTCCTGTTCGGTGCGCCGGGGGCCGGCAAGGGCACCCAGGGCAAGATTCTCGGTGAGATCCCGAATTTCGTCCACTTCTCTTCGGGCGACGCCTTCCGCAGCCTGCGAGTCGACTCGCCCCTCGGCCGCGTGTTCGTCGAGTACGCCTCCAAGGGGCTGCTCGTCCCCGACGAACCCACCATCGAACTCTGGAAGCAGTCCGTCCACGGCCTGATCGCCAACGGCCAATTCAATCCCGAGGCCGACACGCTGCTGCTCGATGGCATTCCGCGGAACCCGAATCAGGCTCGCATCATGAATTGCCTGATCGACGTGAAGGCCATCTTCAACCTCTTCTGCCCGGTGCTCGACAAGCTGGTCGTCCGCCTCCAGCGCCGCGCCCTCAAGGAGAACCGACTCGACGACGCCAACGTCGAGGTCATCCGCCAGCGCCTCGAGACCTACAAACGCGAGACGCGTGCCGTCCTCGAATGCTACCCGGACGAGCAGATCCATCAGGTGGATTCCACCCAGGAACCACTCCACGTCCTGCTCGACATCCTCAAGGTCATCGCGCGCCTGCCCAAGCCGGCCATCAGCGACGGCGCCACCACCTTCACCGAGGCGATCGCGGCGGCCACGGGTGCGCTGCGCAGCGAAGGCTAGCTGGCCGTCCTCCCGGCCGCCCCGGCGGTCGACGCCTCCGCTTCCGGACGGCTCCGCGCGAGTTTGCACCAGGCGTCCCGTCCCCTCCCAACCCGGTCCCCCACGCCGATGACGTCTCCCAAGCCGCGCCTCGTCTTCATGGGCACACCCGAACTCGCGCGCACGGTGCTGCGCGCCGCGGCCGACGACGGGCGTTGGGACATCCCGCTGGTGGTTGCCCAGCCGGATAAACCGGTGGGCCGCGGTCTCCAACTCCAGCCGCCCCCCGTGAAGCAGGAGGCCCTCGCCC
>CAZYJB010000226.1:0-6764 GCA_964647675.1 uncultured Verrucomicrobiota bacterium
GGTTGGTGTGCTTGAGGATGGCGAGGGTGGGGGCGTCGCCACGGAATTCCTCGATCAGCGCGGCGGCCGCGGTGAGATCGAGGATGTTGTTATAGGAAAGCTCCTTCCCGTGGAGCTGTTCGAAGGCCTCGCGGAAGCGTCCGTACAGGGCCGCGCGCTGATGGGGGTTTTCGCCGTAGCGCAGAGTCTGCGCGAGCGGGGCGGAGACGGCGAGGCTGGGAGGGAAGGCCTCGGCGCCCTCGAAGGCGCGTTGCAGATGCGCGGCGATGGCGGCGTCGTAGGCGGCGGTACGCGCGTAGACCTTGGCGGCGAGCTGACGGCGGAACGCGAGCGTCGTTTCGCCCGTCGCGGCGATCTGCTTCGCCGCCTCCTCGTAGTCGGCGGGATCGGTGATGACCGTGACGCTGTCGTGATTTTTGGCGGCGCTGCGCAGCATGGAAGGTCCGCCGATGTCGATGTTCTCGATGGCGTCGTGCAGCGAGGCGCCCGGGCGTGCGACGGTGGCCTCGAAGGGGTAGAGGTTGACCACCACGAGGTCGATGGCGGCGATGCCGTGTTCGCGCGCCGCCGCCTCGTGCTCGGCGTTGCCGCGGAGGTAGAGGAGTCCGCCATGCACCTTCGGATGCAGCGTCTTCACGCGGCCATCCAGCATTTCGGGGAATCCCGTGTGTGCGCTCAGGTCCTTGACCGGGAGCCCCGCGTCGCGCAGGGCCTTGGCCGTGCCACCGGTCGAGATGAGTTCGACGCCGGCGCGGGCGAGGGCCTGGGCGAAGGGGACGAGGCCGTTCTTGTCGGACACCGAGAGGAGCGCACGCTGGATTCTGGACATCGGGCGGCGAGGTTCGGGAGGGGGTTGCGCGGCGTCAATATCGGCGTGGAAGGGGGTGGGGCGCCGCGTCCCGGTGGCGCTGGAAAGTGTGGTGAAAGGCTGCGGTGTCTGTGACGAGGCGGCTCGGCCGGGCCGCCTCGCCCCATCTGCCGTCAGAGGCTCGGGGCGGATCTGCGATGGTGACGGCAATTGCCCGTCACGTTGACGTCGTCTAGCGTGCGCGCATGTCTACGCGTGCGACGCGGGGTCCTTGGGGGCCGGCGTCGTGGGTCATCGTCCTGTCCGCGCTCCTGTTCGGCGCCTGCTCGCCCGACGCCTTTCTCGTGTCCGACGAGGATCGCGACCGGAACTACCAGCGCGCCCTGGCGGCGGAGCGGTTGCGCGATTTCGAGGGCGCAGCCGAGTACTACGAGCGCGCCCTGGAACGGAATCCGCGCGCGTCGAACGTGCACCTGAGCTATGCGTCGCTGTGCGAGGGGCAGCTCGGCCGCTTCGCCGAGGCGGTGCATCACTACAACCGCTACCTGCGGTTGAACCCTTCGGATCCCAAGGCGGAGGACATTCGTCGCCGCGTGACGAACTGCACCGAGCGGCTGGCCACTTCGGTGCCGGTGGTGATCCGCAGTGAGACCATCGCGCGGGACCTCGACGCCATGCGCCGCGAGAACCTGAATTTGCGTGCCCAGGTGACCAACCTCACGGCGCTCACCCTCGTGCTGACCAACGAGGTGAGGCGCCTGAGCCAGGAACTGGGCATAGCCAGTGCCGCGTTGCAGGGCGCGGCCTCCGCGTCCACGCCTTCGCGTTCGGGATCGTCGGAACGCTCCGGCACGATGCCGTCGCGCGGCGGCGCCACCGGCGTAATCACCCCGCTGCCCAGCGCGCGCGCCGTGACCCCGAGGGCGCCTGTGCCGGGAACACGGGTTTACCGGATCGCGCGGGGTGACACGATGGCCAGCATTGCGCGGCGCCACGGGGTGACCGTGTCGGCGCTGCGCGCGGCGAATCCGTCGTTCAACGAGCGGCGCCTGCTGCCTGGCGCGGTCATGCGCATTCCGGCGCGCTAGCTCGTAACACTAGGGCCATATGCCCCCTTGACGATCCGGTGGGGGAAGTCTGGGGTGTTGGGAGCACCCGTTGGCGGAGAGGCGACGCTTCGTCCCTGTCCGCGGCTGGTCAGGAATCCCATGCAGACCACCCGTCATCCCGCAGAATCCGGCCTCGTCTTCGGCATCCCCGTGCGCCGGGGCATCCACCTCACCTCCCTGGTTGTGGCGCTCCTCTGGGCATCTCCCCTCGTTGGAGCCCAGGAGGGCAGGCAGCGCGTGATTGTGCAGGTGGCGCCCGGGCATCGTGGCGCCGACGTCGCCGCGGAACATGGGTTGGGAGCGCGGCATCAGTTCGCCCGCGTGCTCAACGGATTTGCCGCCGAGGTGCCGGCCGGCCGTCTCAATGCCCTGGCCCGGGATCCGCGCGTGGTTCGGATCGTGCCGGATCGGGTGGTGCAGGCGGGGGTGCAGGCCAACGGCAAGCCCGTGAAGCCGCCGCCGCCGCCGGCGGGAGAGGTGATTCCGGCAGGCGTCAAAAGGGTCGGCGCGGATACCGTTCTTCAGACCGGCGTCGGCGTGGGGGTGGCGGTGCTCGACACAGGCATCGACTTCAACCATCAGGATCTTTCGCCGTCGCCCGTATCCTTTGTCTCTCCGGCGTTCGGTGTCGCGGGTCACCCGAATCCCGCGATCACCGCGCAGGACGACGTTGGCCACGGAACGCACGTAAGCGGGACCATCGCCGCGGAGGAGGGCAACCATCTCGATGTCGTGGGCGTGGCGCCCCTGGCGACGCTGTTCGCCGTGAAGGTTCTTGATGGCTCGGGTTCGGGTCTCGATTCCGATGTCATCGCGGGCCTCGAGTGGGTCGAGACCGTGGCGGCATCCGCCGCGCCGCCGATTCGCGTGGTCAACATGAGCCTCGGCCGCCCTGCGGCAGCGGATCCGGCTGAGGACGCGCCGATGCGCGAAGCGATCCAGGCCGTGGTCGACGCGGGGATCACGGTGGTGGTGTCGGCCGGGAATGACGCGAACGTCGAGATCGCGGATCTCGTTCCATCGGGATTCCCGGAGGTGATCGCGGTGGCCAGCACCACGGCCGTCAACGGAACGAGCAACAACAAGCGCGTGAAAGCCATCCAGGCAGACACGGCATCCTTCTTCACGACGGATGGCGCGGGCGTGGCCATCTCCGCCCCGGGCGAGGAGAAGGAGGACATCTCGTACCCGTTCATCAATTCGGTCGGGATTCTGTCGACCGCGTTGGGAGGTGGAACGACACGCATGAGCGGCACCAGCATGGCGGCGCCGCACGTGGCTGGGATCGTGGCCTTGATGTTGCAGAAGGATGCGACGCTGACCCCGGTCGAGGTGCGGACGGCCCTGGGCCTGGGGGCGTCGCGGAAGGGCATCGCGCCTCTTGCGTCCCCGAGCGGATCGTATTCCTCGGATGGCGTGCTCGAAGGCGTCGCTTCGGCGCCGGGCGCCTTGAGTGCTGTTCCCTGACAGGCTCGGCGGATCACAGCAACCGGAGCTCGTCCTTACCCACCGGACCCGGCACGGGCCAGACCCAGTCGCCGTTCGCGTCGTTGTCACGCCGCGTCATGACCCCGCCATCGTCGCGGCCATTGAGGCCCACCGACCAGAGCTTGAACCAGCCGTTGTCGGTGCGCCGGTAGTGGAAGGGTTGGTCGGTCATGGGATCGGCCGGCACGGTGTCGATGGAGGCAGGCGCCAGGGCGTCGAGGGATTCCGGGAAATGGCCGTGGCGCAGGCGATGGCGTTCCAGTGCGCAAGCGATCTCGGCGAGGCGCGCCACAGTGTGCAATCGAGCGACCTTGCCCGAGGCCTTGTCGAGGGCGGGGGCGAGCATGCTGGCGAGAATCGATCCGCGCGTGACGGGAGCGAGGCCTGCCCGTCGGAGGAAGGCGAGCGGATCTTCGCGTTCCGTCAGGGTGCGTGGCCAGTTCGGATCCTTGACATCGGCGATCAACTGATCGACGAGCCGGCTTTGCGCCACCTGGAATTGGCGGAACATGCCGCGCGGCTGAAGGAAGGGCCAACGGGAGATCGGGGGGCGGTCGTCATAGGATGCTTCGTCCGAACCTTCTCCCATCGGGACGCGCGTTGCCTGCATCGAAGGGGTGGCATTGAGCCAGGATTCGACGGTTTCGATTCCCAGCACTCGCTCACCGCGAAAGGCCTGGATCAGCGCCTCGCGCCGGTCGAGTTGACGCAGAATGCCTTGGAGTTCGGCCAATTGCGCGTCGGTCCAGAGGCGTTCGGCGAGGCCTTCCCTCACCGCCGACACGGCGATGGTGTCCTGCGCGATCCGGACAAGGAGGGCGATCAGCAGCGGATCTTCGGCGGTGAGTTTGGAAAGCTGGAACAGGGTGAGTGTATCGGCGAAAGCGCCCGTGGCATCCGTGGATAGCACTCGGGCCCTGGCCCGGTTGCTGAAGAGGAGCGTCAGCGCCTTGATCTTGGCGTAAGCGGGCAACGACAGCGCCGCGTAAGCTGTGGATGAGAGCGGGGTGTTCAGGCGCAGGTCGAAGCGTGCGCGCGGGCGACGTACCGCCTCGGCGATCTCCTGCATCTCGGGTTCGACCGCCTTGAGGTAGGCCAGGACTTCGACGGCGGGATTGGTGATGACCAGGGATTTCAGATCCTCATTGGTGACCCGCGTGCGGTTGGTCTCGAGCAGGCCGTAGCGGCGCAGCAGTTCACCCGGCAGGGGGATGAAGTCCGGACTGTCGGGAGGCACGTTGGTCGGAAGTCCCATCTGCGCCCGAGCAGCGCGCACGACCTCCGGGGAGAGCCGCCGGCCGGCCGAGCGGATGCCGCGGGCGAGGGGATCGAGGGAGGCGCGCCCGGTATTGGTACCGCGTGGATCCGGGGAGCCCTCGAGTTTTTCGGCAGGACGGTGGGTGAACGCCTCGAGGCGCAAGCGGCCGACCGGGTCGTTCCAGACGAGATCCGAACGCCCGTTCGTGACGACCGTGTGGAAGTCGAAGAGCGGTTTGAGCAGCGGTGTCAGGGCGGCGTTGTCGGCGTCCGCGGGCGGAGCGCCGGCGACCTCGGCGAAGGTCAGCGGCTCGCCGCGCGCGACGAGTTGAGCGCGCTGGCGGTTCCAGGCTGCGGTCCCGAGCGCGTTGTCGATGGCCAGAGCGAGGACGAACGGAGTGAACGCGAAGAGTGCGAACGCGTAGGCGACGCCGAGCGGCCAGCGCCACCACCAGGGGAGCTTCGGCAGCGGGGGAGGCGCCGCGAGGCCGGCCGCGTTTAGTTGAGCGGCGCGGCGATTCCAGGCCAGCGCGACGAAAAGGAGACCGACCAGACCGAACACCAATCCCAGCGCGGCGGTGTCCTGCAGAGGCCAGAGACCGCCCTTCATCTGGGGCAGCGATTGCATGCGCCATGCGAGAATGGCGCCGGGCACGCAGAAGAGGAACACCACGACCAGCAGCTGGCGCAGGAAGGTCCAGGCCGGGAAGCGATCGGCGGGCGCGGGTTTCCACGAGCGCCGGCCCAGCCAGAGCCAGCGCGAGTCACCGACGGCGTTGAGGAAGCGTTGGAGAGTCATGAGACGTGGCGGAAATGGAGATCAGTGAAGGGGCCGGCTCGAGCCGGGTGGTGATCAGCAAAACGGTTCGTGTCCCGACTCAGGCGTGCGCCATGAGAGGGCGACGATCGGAGTGACCGCGGGCACGCGGCTTCTCGCGTTCCAGAGGATTCGGCGACGCGCCGGGCACCCGCGGCGGCGGCGTGCGGTTTCCGGGAACTGGGCGTGCCATGGGTGTGTCCGGGTTCACCAGCGACGCGAGGTCGAGCGCCGGTGCCTCGGCACGCAGCAGAGCGAGGGTGGCGTCGGAGAAGGGCGGAAGGTGGGGGCCGCGGCCGGCGACGCTGGCGGTGGAGTAGGCGTTGAGCGCGAGCACCAGCGCCCACGCGGCGGCGAGGATCGACCATCCGGATTGCAGTCGATGAAGAAGCTCGGGCCAGCAGGCGGGCGGGGAAGGAGCGGGGCGGTGGGACAACGCGTGGGCGCCATTGATCGGGGCGAGCGACGCCGACGAGGGCTCGCGGGTCGCGGGATGCGCGGCCGCGAGGATCGTGGCGCGCAGGTCCGGCGGCGGGGCGGGCCACGACTGGCGGCGGAGCAGCGCTTCGAGGGCGTCGTCGGGTGGCGCGTCGCCAGGGTGGCGATGGGGGGGAAGGGAGCGTTCCATGGGGAATCCTGGGGTTGGCGTCGACTCAGCGGATCTCGTCGTAAAGGGGGCGCAGACGTTCGCGCAATTTTTCCATCGCGTAGCGGTAGCGGCTGGCGGCGGTGTTTGGAGACAGCTCGAGGATGGACGCGATCTCCTCGAAGGTGCGGCCTTCCCAGAGCTTGAGATGCACCACCGCGCGCTGATCGACCGGGAGTTCGACCATGGCTTCGGCGAGGGATTGTTGCAGCGCGCGGTCCTCGGGGTCCTGGGCCGGGAGGAAGGGACATTCCATCGAGGCGGCGAAGCCTGCGCGGGTGCGGCGATGCGATTCGCGGGTGCGGATGGCATCGACGGTGAGATTGTGCGCGAGGCGGATGAGGTAGCCGCGGGGATCGGCTACCCCGTCGAGCAGGCGTGGGCGCGCGGCCAGGCGGACGAACAGGTCCTGCAGGAGGTCGCGCGCGTCGGGCTCGCAGCGCGTGAGATTGAGCAGGTAGGCGTACAGCGCCGGCGCATGCGCGTCATAGAGGGAAGCGAGTTCGCCGGGTGTCATGTCGGTGCTGGGACGGTTCTCGCGCGGATATTTGTCTGAACAATCAATCTTCCGGCCGCTCGCCGGTGGGCGCCATCTTCACCAGGCGCGGATCGAAGCGGCCGAGCACCTCCACGAGATCC
>CAZYJB010000227.1:0-6728 GCA_964647675.1 uncultured Verrucomicrobiota bacterium
AGTCCGAAACTCGGTTTCGAGACTCGATCAGCGTCCCACCGGGCGCAGGCGATAGTACCGCTGCGCCGCGCCCGGGCCGGCTTTCGGGTCGTCGATCTCCACCTCGTCTCCGGTGAAAAGGTGGGCACTGATCTCGGTCCACGTCTGGAGGTCCGATGATCCCTCCACGACGAATACCTGCTGTGCCGGAGCTTCGATCGTCAGGCGCGGCTTACCGCCCTTTTCCTTGCGCGAACTGACAATTCGAAGCGCCGTGGTCTCGTCGGTCGCACCGGCGGCGCTGGCTCCGACGATCGCCGATTCCGCGCCGTCGAACGAAACCTGGCCGGCGAAGGCCCCGGTGCACGCGGCATCACCCGGCGGTACCGCGCGGTAAGTCAGAGTTCGTGTCTGATCACCCTCGAGCAGCCCCCAGCGAATCGTGCGCGAAGCGGAGTCGTACGCGCCGGCATCGCTGATCTCCACCGCTCGCCAGCCCACCGGCAGCACTTCCTCCACCGCGGTGGCAACCGTGCCTTCGGGTGGACGAATCAGGAGCTCCACCGCGCCGGGCTTGCCGGGACGCCAGGAGGCCGGCAACGCCCGCCGGAACTCCTTCGCCGGATCGTCGTCGTCGGAGACCAGTCCCGAAGGCGCGGGACGCCTCGGACCGGCCGGCATCCAGCACTCGGGCGGCGTGCCGCGTCCGGCATCAAACAGGTACCGCTCGCCCGAACGCCACAGGAACCCGGCGCGCGTGACGTAGGAAAGCGGGATGATGCCCGTACCCGCCCAGTCCTTGCCCAGCTTCCAAGCCGCGGCGTAGGCCGTGACCTCGTTGCCCGAGATGGCATTGTCCGGCGTGGGCGCATCCGCCGGATGATGCAGTCCCGCCGGTTCCACCGTGGTCTCACCCGCCACGGGGATCGCCTCCCCGTCGAGGGATGAGGTGCCGGCGAACTTCTGCGCCCCCTCCGTGCCCATGGGCACCGTGACGCGATAGGTCAGCGTGCGTTCGCGCGCTTCGGTGAAGGGTCCGAACTTCACACGCCCGACCGAGGCGTCGAACGTGCCGTCGTCGCTGATCTCCGAGACCGCCCAACCCTCAGGCGGCGCCTCCTCAACGAGCCAGGCCGCGCCTCCGCGAGGCGGATGCACGATCAATTGCACCTCGAGCACCGCGCCCGGCAGGTAGGCCGGTGGAAGGTCACGCACCACAAACGCGCGTTCGCGCAATTCCCGCACGTAGATCGGCACCGGACGACTGGTGGACTCGGCGCCCTGGTCGTCGACGGCGCGTGCCGTGATGTGATGCACTCCGAGGCCGGCTTCCCTCCACGCCACCTTCAGACTCCCTTCCTTCGCGCTGCCCAGCAGTTTGTCTCCCGCGAGCAGGTCCAGGCGCGCGATCGTCCCATCGCGGTCGGTGGCTTCGGCTGCCAGCGCGATGGTATCCCCCTCGGAAAACACCGATCCCGGTTCCGGACTGACCACCTTCACGACGGGGGCCGCGTTCTCATCGCCACCCTTGTCAGCGTCGAGGATCGCGGCCTTCGCGGCGCTCTTCTCGCCCACCTGATAGCATTGGGGCGGCGGTGGGAAGATCGCGATGCAGGGCGGCGGAACCAAGGTGAGCGCCACGGTCTCAGTCGGTTCGGTCCACCGGTCCGGCAGCGCGCGCACGACGATCTCGACGCTTTCCTGGCCGGCGCGAAGCGTGGCCTCGCCGGTGAGGCGCACGTAGTCCGCCCCATTCTGTGCCGTTCCCTGGATGAGATAGAACGCGGTGAGCGCCACGTCCTTCGGTCCGCTCACCCGCCGCACCAGGAAGCGGGCGGTGTTGGAGCCTTCGCCCGAACCATTCTCGCGCGCTTCGTCGTCGGTTGCTGCAATCTCGAGCACCACCGGGGCGGGGGTGTCTCCCACCACGATCGGTACCGGTTCCGAAACCCAACGGGCGTCGTCCCCGCGCCGGGCACGAGCGATGAGACGATGTTCGCCCACCGAAGCGCCCTTCCATTCGAAGGTGTGATGGATCGGCGTCCCGGGCTCGGGCGCGACGATGAACGTGATCTCGGATTCACCAATGAGCCTCTCCCCGTCGAACAGTTCGACCCGGCTGATGTAGCCCTCCGGATCGATGGCCGTTACCACGACAGGGATGACCGCGCCCTCAGAGAACCGCGCACCGTGCTCGGGGGAAGTAATCACCAAACCCGCCGTCCGCGGCCGATCCGCGTCATGGATCTCCACCTCCACCCGCGAGTGCCTCGGGTCAATCGCATAGGTCACGAGCGCGAGCCGATCGATGGCCAACCCGATCTCGACGGTCTCCGTGCCTTCCACCTGATCGTCGTCCAACGCGCCCACAAAGAGCTCAACCTCGGACTTGCCCGCCGGGATCACGGCTGGGTTCTCGATTTCGGAGTAGTCTCGTCCGGGGGTTGCACTGCCGCCGATCTTGAGCAGGACACGCAATTCCCGGGCGGTGTCGCCGGTGCGACGCAGGACGACGCGGCCGGGCGCAATGCGCGCCTCGGGACGCGGTTCGCTGGTGGTGAGGTTCAAGCCTTCGAGACTCACGAACGGGCCGCCCACGTCGCCCACCACGATCGGCACCGGTTCCGAAACCCAGCGCGCGTCCTCGCCGCGCTTCGCACGCGCGATGAGCCGGTGTTCACCCGGCGACGCGCCCTTCCATTCGAAGGTATGATGGATGGGCGTCCCCGGCTCGGGCGCGACGATGAACAGAATCTCCGACACCCCAATGCTCGCCTCGCCATCGAACAATTCGACGCGGTGGATGTAGCTCTCGGGATCGATGGCGGTGACGGCGACGGGGATGACTTCTCCTTCTGGGAACCGAGCGCCGCGCTCGGGAGCCGTGATCACCAACCCGGCCGCCTTCGGTTCATCCGCGTCGCGGATTTCCACTTCCACGCGCGCGTTCCGCTCGTCGATGTCGTAGGTGGGCAAGGGACCCGCCGCGGGACTGTGGGCAAGTTCGATCACCACGCTCTCCGTGCCTTCCACGAATTCGTCGTCCAGCGCCACCACGAGGACTTCCGCCTCCGACTTCCCTGCCGGGACGATCACCGGGCTCGAGATTTCGGTGTAGTCCTTGCCCGCAGTCGCCGATCCGCCGACGTGCAGAAAGACGGCTAACTCACGGGTCAAATCCCCGGTGCGGCGCAGAACGGCGCGTCCCGGCGCGATGCGCGCTTCGGGACGGGGCTCGCTCGTGGCCGGATTGAGTGCGATCAGCCCGACCGTCTGCGATGTCAGGGCGGGAGTGTCGGACGAGAGGCCGGTGACCTGGAGATCGAAGCTCAGGTCGCTGCTCGAAGGACCCGCCTGGTGCACTTCGACGGCGAGCACGTTCTCACCCGCCACCAGGGCGCCGGCTCCGACCAGGAATCGCCGGACTCGATTCTCGTTGTCAGTCGAGGCAGTGGCCGGAGTGGCAGCCGTGAGTTCGCCCTCCGGAACATTGTCGCGCACCAGTTCCTTGCCGTTGAGATAAACCACCGCGCCATCGTCGCGCACCAGGCCGAGCTCGAGGCGCGACACACTGAGGTCCGCCGGCACCCGGAAGGTGTGGCGGAAGTAGGCCGTGATCGGGTGCGGCGGACCGTCGGTGCGCGTCACGGTCGATTCGTCGCCATCGCCATATCCGAGTTCTGCGGGGCCGGCAGGCCATTGGCTGTCGTCGAAGTGGACCTCACGCCACTTGCTGCCGAGATCCGTGCTGTCGTTCTGGAACCGCCATTCAGCGCCCGCGATCACCAGCGGATACCGGCCATTCACGGGACGCACCACCTCGATGGGAAGTGCCTCGGACTCGACAGGATTGCCCTTCGAATCCTGCCCGCGTGCGACGATCTTGTAGGATCCCGGAGCGACGCCCTCCCACACCAGACGATGGGGGATCACCATGCCCGGGATGGTGGCGATCTTCGCCCAGAAGTCCGATTTGCCGATCGACACGTCGTTGGCAAAGAACTCGATGTGCCGGATGTCGCCCGCGGGATCGATGGCGTGACCCACAAATACCACCGGCCCGGGCGCATCGAAGGCGGCTCCCGGTTTCGGAGAGGTGATGCGGATGAGGGCCTGCCCGACGGGTTTATCCTGCGCCGAAGCGCGGGAGGCTGCGGTCGTTGCGCCGATCAGCGCAGCGAGGAGCAAGAGGCACCCGCTGAGGTGTCGCGATAATCCCGGTACGAATTGGGGGTGAGGCTGTTGCATGGCGTGACGTCAGAGACTGATCCGCTGGGACCCGCGTGCCGGATGCAGAAAAAAATCCACCCCTGGCGTGCGGGTGGATGGCCGTGAGCTTCGCACGGCACGATGCGATCGTCAAATGCCGGCCCGTCCGTCCCATCCCGCAGCCGCGAGCGTACAGCTCGCGCTGACCGGGGTTGGCGAGTGGGGTCACCAGCACGGTCGAATGCAACGGGGAGGTGGCTCGCCGGCTCCGACCGGCGAATCGGGGCAGAGCTCCGATGGCCGACTCCCCGCTCAGGGATTCACGGTCGGCGCCGGGAGGGGGCAATTCTCGGATCGGACACCGAATCGCAAGAGGGAGATCGAGACCCGCCCCCGAAATGCCCTTCCCATCACCCATTCAAACCGTCGCCGGATCCGGATGCACCCAGGGCGCGCGGTACGGACGCTTGAGCAATGCGGTCGCTTCCGCATCGCCCGGAATCGTCCCGGACTTCGGATCGTAGATCAACGTTCGCCCCCCGAGCTTTTGGGACAGATTTGCGAGGATGCAGGCCGCGCTGGAAATGAAGCCCTGCTCGACGTTGGCCACCGCCGGCTGCCGGCTTTCCACGCTGGACAGGAAGTTCCGCCAATGCCCGCGCATCGCCGAGGCCACGTGGCGCTCGAGATCCTTCTCCGTTTTGTCTTCCGGATACTGGTCGTATTCCAGCACGGCATCCGCCTTCGCCGCGGGTTCCTTCGCGCCGCTGGGGAAGAATTCGTATTTGAACACGCTCGCCTTCAGCGTGCCCTTCTCGCCGTAAAAGATCGCCGCCCACGGGTAATCCGGATCCGGCATCTGACCCCAGGTGCGATGCTTCCAGACTACCTGGAAATCAGGGTAATCGAACACCGCCGTCTGCGTGTCGGTGGTGTTCGCGTTGCCGGATTTCTCGATCAGAATGCCACCCGTCGACGACACCGATTTCGGCCAGCCCAGGTCCAGCATCCAGCGCACCATGTCGAGCATGTGCACACACATGTCGCCCACGATGCCATTGCCATACTCCATGAACGCGCGCCAGCCGCGCGGGTGCGTGCGCTGATTGTAGGGACGCATCGGCGCGGGACCGGTCCAAAGTTCGTAGTCGAGATTCTCGGGCGGCGCGACGTCCGGCGGATTCCCGGCGCGGCCCATGCCCCAGTAGCAACAGATGTCGATGTGCCCGATGCGCCCCAGCTTGCCTTCCCGCAGGATACGGTCGCGCGCCTCGATCAGGTGCGGCGTGCTGCGCCGCTGCGTATTGATCTGCGTGACGCGCTGGTACTTCCTGGCTGCCGCCACCAGCGCGGCACCTTCGACCACATCGACGCTGACCGGCTTCTCCACGTAGACATCCGCACCGCCCTTCATGGCCTCGATGGCGGGAACGGCATGCCAGTGGTCGGGCGTCGAGACCATCACCACGTCGAGATCCTTCTCCTTCAGCATTTCGCGGAAGTCGCGATAGGTGCGCGGCTTCTTCTTCGATGCCTGCCGTTCGGCGACCATCCCGGCCGCTTCGTCGAGCATCCGGCCATCGACGTCGCAGAGCGACACCACGTCGAACGGAGCGACCTGCAACGCGCGGAAGAGAGACGACTTCCCGTACCAACCGCAGCCGATGAGACCGATGCGCCGCGTCTTCTCGGCGGCGAACGTCGTGGGCACGTAGGAGGCGACGGCGCCGGCCGCGGCGAGGGCCGAGGCGCTGGAGCGCAGGAAATCGCGGCGGGTCATGGGCCGTGTCCTAGACCGAGAAGCCGCGGGAAACAAGCGGGGAGTCGCGGGGACTCATCCCCGCGTGGCGTGCGGCCAGGGACCTGGTCGAATCTCGACCCCGACCCGACCTTGACGTGGCGAAGTGAGGGAAGCGAGTTGGGGGTGGCCGATTCGCGTGTCGGCGAGCAAGGCATCGATTCCCATGCTGGACGGCGGCACCTTCGTTCGTGTTTCTGCGTTGGCGGTGGTGATCAGGAGAATTCCGCGGTCGAATCGGGCCTGGAAAACTTCGCCTTGCGCGGGGCAGGGGTGGTGCGGAAGATCCGCGTCCCCTTACGGCGGGGTAGCCAAGTGGTAAGGCAGGGCTCTGCAAAAGCCCCATCCGTCGGTTCGATTCCGACCCTCGCCTCCAGCTCCGCAGCTTGGGCTGCAACGAGTTGCGAGAACTGGAAGCCCTCACTTCCAGTGAAACTTCCAGTGGATTGACCAGGTAGCACGTACGCCGGCACTACACCTGACGTAGGCGGCCTGTACACCCTACCGCGGCTTCGGCGCCCGGCCCCATCCTCAGAAAGGCCGAGCCATGCATCCACGTTTCCGCCTGTTCCAGCGCGCCTCCGGCGTCTTCTACATTGAGGACACCACGAACCTGCGCCAGGAAAGTCTCCGCACGAAGGACAAGCACGCCGCCCACCGACTGTGGAGCGCCCGCAACGATGCCCATCAACAACCCGCCCTCAACCTCCAACTCGCCCGCGCTTACCTCTCCGGCAGCGAC
>CAZYJB010000228.1:0-6724 GCA_964647675.1 uncultured Verrucomicrobiota bacterium
ATGTTGTCCATCGCGTCGGCGAAGACGTCGGGGTCCTGATCCTCTGGTCGCAGCATGCGCTGGTCGAAGACGAGATGCGGGTGGTTGAACACGCGGCCGCAGTAAAGCGCGGCGAAGCGGCTCGTGATGCGCCAACCGAGGCGGCTGGAGGGATAGGTGCGGCCCTTGTGCGTGAAATCCTTGCAGCGCTCGAGGCTGCCCTCGGCGATCAGGTTGGCCGGCCGCGCCTCGTCCAACGTCATGCGGCACCAGATCTCGGGTACGAGCAGGCTGATGTCGTGGTCGACGCGGTAGTGTGGTCCGACGTACCCGGCGGCGGTGATGTAGGCCGAATGACCGCAGAGGATGAAGGAGACCAGCGCGTTGTTGAGGTCCACAATGGGCAGCAGCGCGTTGAACGGTCCCTTGGTCAGCGCGCCCTCGGAGCCTGCGCCGGTGGTGGACGGAGATTTGCCGGTCATGGAGCAGATGAACTCCATGAAAAGCTCGGGCAATTCGAGGTAGTGGATGGGATTGAACACCGCCAGCGGCCGGACACCGGGCTCGGGAGGGTTGTTGCGCCGGCCGGGCAGCACCGCGGTGACGGGGACCGGCAGGGGTTGCGACGGCGGCACCCCGCGCAGGAGTCGCATGCCGATCTCGGCGAGGTAGGCGCCGCGCGGATCGGTAAGATCGAGGCGCGTCTGCAGGTAGCGCGGGTTCTTGGAGGGTTTGCCGTCGACGACGCGCGGTGCGGTGTTGCAGACGAAGAACTCCTGGCCGTCACGCGCATGAGCCTCTTCGATAAACCGCCGCATCGGTTCGGTGAACTCGTCGAATCCGATGGCGTCGTCGATCATCGCGGCGGCGGCGGAGCAGTGCAGCGGTTCGTAGTTCGAGAAGAAGTTGCCGGCGCGCGCGAAGTCGCGCTCGGTCTGCTTGTCGTAACCGCGGTGGATGGCGTCGTCGGGACGCTGGAAGAGACGGTACTCGCAGTTCTGCACGAACTTGACCGCAGGCGCGTCGAGGTCCGGCGGCAGATTCTCGATCTGGGAGGCGGGCACGACCACCGAGGCCGTGATGTCGTCCTCCTGCTGCACCTTGATGGCGGGCATGAAGTCCTTGCGCAGTCCGAAGGTGCGCCACGAGCCGTCGGCCTGGTAGCCGACGCGCAGGTGGGTGGTGAAGATCTTGCGCTGATGGAATTTCAGCTCGTTGCCCGGGATGCCGTTGATGACATCGACGCTGAAGTGCTCGCGCCAGCGGTTGCCCCATTCGGGGCGCCAGAACCGTTTGATGACGAAAATGAACTCCTTCAGGTACTGCGGAATGGCCGCGAGCTTGGCGTTGTACGCGTCGGTGTACTCGGGCGACGGCGTGAGCAGTTTGATCACGCTGCCGAGCGAGCGGTCGGGTGACAGGATTGGGCGCGTGTCCTTCGGACGGTCGTCGGCGAAACGCGCGGCGGGATCCCAGCTCAGGATGTCGTCCACCTGCCGGCAGTCGTCCTCGAACTTCGCAACGTAGACCGGGCCGGTGAGAATGGCGTCGGAGATGGACTTGGAGATCTCGGATTTGCCGCCGCCCGAGACGGTGCAGGGCTTGTGGCAGAGCACGCCGTCGGCGCGCGTGCCGACGAGGCGCCACAGGCGGCCCGCGGGACGTTCCATATGCACTTTGTAACCGGACGGCCGCACATAGGTGTGGCCGGGCACGAGGCGGATGGACTCGTCGCGGTCGCCACGGTTCCACGAGACCGTCTGGCGGTGCAGATCGAACCGCGCATCTTCGGGGACGTAGAAGACGTCGCGGAACCGGCGGTCGATGGCGTAGCCCTGCGGCATGGGTTCCATGACCGCGGCGAACTTTTCGATCATCGTGTCGTAGGCATGGCCGCGGGACTGCACGTGGCGGCTGGCGTCGAAGCCTTCGCCCAGGTCGTAGCTGGCAAAGACGAGCGCGCCGCCGGCGTGTTCCTCCTCCGCCTCGCCGAGCAGGTTGGCGGCGTAGCTGATCTGCGTCTTCACCTCCTTCTTGCAATAGCCGTAGTAGTTGTCCGCGATGAGCGTGACCATGACGCCGCGTTCGTCGCGCACGGTGAGCTTGAAGGCCGACCCGTCGTTGTAGAGCTCCTGCTCGTCCTTCCAGCACATGCCGTCACGGCGCTCGCGTTCGGAGGCGCGGTCCCAGCGCGGCAGACCGAGATCAATTTTGCGCAGCGTCGTGAGGTGCGGCGCAAGGATCACGCAGCCCGTGTGGCCGGTCCAATGATCGGTGTCCAGGCCGGCGTCGTTCTCGGGCAGGAACGGGTCGCCCGCGTTGCCGAAGATGCTTTCGACGAAGTCGAGGTTGGAGACGAGATTGCCCGGTGCGAAGAAGCGGACCTCCATCGAGCGCGCGGCGCGGCGGCCCGGAATGGCGGGCACGACGGTGGGGCGCAGGAGCAGCGAGACAAAACACTCGGCCTTGGCGGCCTGGCTGGCAGTGAAGGGCAGGCGCAGCAGTTCCCCCGGCGGGTTGAAGGCGTGGGCGAGCATCTTGGCGAACACGCCCAGCTTCACGGCCCGTTTGTCGTTCGGAATGGGCAGTCCGCCCTCGGCAACATGGAAGACGCCCTGGGTGGTGCGACGGTCCTTGGCGGGGTTGTTCAAGATCCCGTTCCGCGTGCGGTACGAGTGCACGATGTCGGAATGGAATTCGTCGCGGTCGGGAGGCAGCGAGAGTGCGCGCGCGATGCCGTGGCGGTAGAGCACGAACGTGCGGTGCGGCAGTCGCACCTGCGCGCGTGCGTCGTAGAGATACTCGTCGAGCCAGTTCTGGATCCGCCAGTCCGCCGGGGGCAGATAGTCGGCGAGCAGGCGGTCGGTTTCGCGCTGGTGAGCCAGGAGCACCTGGGCCATCTCGCGCCATTCGGGGCTGGTCTGCGCCACGTTCGCGTATTCAGGCAGGCCGAGCGCGGCGAGGCGCAGGTTGATGTACTGGAGGGTCTGGGCGTCGGGACGGAACGGGGGGGTGTGGATGATTCCGAGCCGCGCTTCAAGATCGCTGGAGTGCATGGGTGAGACAGGGAGCGACGGCGGGTGGGGGAATTCCGCCGCGCGGAGAGTAGGCGTGTCGCGCGAGCGGGCAAGCCGCCAGACATGGCTGGGCTCCGGTTTTCCGTCTTGGGAAGCCTCCGTCGCAGCCGTAACCTGCCGGGCAAGTGGATCGAATCGCGTTCCAACTGGGGTCGATGTCGGTGACCTGGTACGGCCTGTGCGTGGCGGCCGGATTCTGGGTCGGGACCTGGACCGCCGCACGGCGCGCGCCCAAGGCTGGCGTGGCTCCGGACGTGGTCTGGGATTTCCTGTGGGTGCTGATCCTGGCCGGAATCGCGGGCGCGCGCGCGCTGTACGTGGCGACCTATTGGGAGCGCGATTTCCAGGGCCAGCCATGGAGCGAAATATTCATGGTTCACCACGGTGGATTGGTGTTTCACGGCGGGTTCGTGGGCGCGACTTTGGCAGGGTTCGCGTGGTGTGCGTGGCGCGGTTGGCCGGCGTGGACGCTGGCCGACATCCTCGCGCCGAGCCTGGCGATCGGGCATGCCATCGGGCGCATCGGCTGCCTGCTCAACGGCTGCTGCTATGGCCGCCGCTGCGATCTGCCCTGGGCGTGGCGGTATCCTGCCTCGCACGACACGCTGGGAGTGCCGATTCATCCCACCCAGTTGTACGAGGCCGGACTGTGCCTCCTGCTGGCGGGCGGGCTGGCATGGGGGTTCCGCCGCCGGCAGTTCGAGGGCCAGATCTTCGCCGTCTACCTGGCGGCGTACGGTATCCTGCGCAGCGTGGTGGAACTCTTCCGCGGGGACTACCCACCCCAGGCGTTGACTGGGCAGGTACTGACCCCGGCCCACTGGGTGAGCCTTGGGTTGGTCGTCGCCGGCCTCGTGCTTTACGCCATGCGTCGGCGCATCCCGGTACGACCCGTCACGCCGGGCGGGGCCAGCGGCGAGTCGGACGAAACAAGGCAACCGGATCCGGCGGCGTGAGCCGCGACCCGGTCAGATTCGAGGTGGAACCCATCGCGGAGGCGGCCCGCCAGCGGTTGGACGCCTTCCTCCGCGCCCGCCTTGGTCAGGTGTCGCGCGGTGCCGTCCAACGCCTCATCGAATCGGGGCACGTCCGCGTCAATGGCGAGGTGTCGAAACCCGCGGCCATGCCGCGCGCGGGCGACGTCATCGAGGTGCAATGGCCGGAAGCCCGGCCCGCCGAAGCGCAACCGCAGGAGATCCCGCTGGAGATCCTGTTCGAGGATGAGCATCTGCTCGTGCTCAACAAGGCGGCCGGACTCGTGGTGCATCCGGCGGCGGGTCACGACGACGGCACTCTGGTGAACGCGCTGCTGCACCACTGCGCGGGCCGCTTGAGCGGCATCGGCGGCGTGGCGCGTCCGGGCATCGTGCACCGGCTCGACAAAGACACCACCGGCTGCCTCGTGGTGGCCAAGGACGATGTGACCCACGTGGCGCTGGCGGCGCAGTTCGCCGGACGCGACACCACGAAAACCTACCAGGCCCTGGTTTGCGGTCACGTCGCCCGCGACGCGGGGCGCATCGCGGCCGCCATCGCGCGGCACCCCAGCCATCGCAAGCGCATGGCGGTGTCGGACGGCGGCCGCGAGTCGCTGACCGAATACCGCGTCCTGGCACGGTTGAGGGGCTCGACGCAGGTGGAGGTGGCGCTGCATACGGGGCGCACGCACCAGATCCGCGTTCACTTCCAGCACTTGGGGCATCCCGTGGTGGGGGATGAGGTCTACGGCGAACGTCCCAGTGCGCGGCTCACCGAGCAGACCGGATATCAGCCACCGCGCCAGTTGCTGCACGCGTGGCGTCTGGCCTTCGACCATCCGCACTCGGGCCAGCGTGTCACCTTCGAGGCGCCCTTGCCGGCGGACTTTCGCGAGGCGCTGGCGAGGCTGGGTGGAGGTGAAGGGCCTGGGTGAGGGGTGAGGAGGGCCGCCGGAGGCGGGCTGGGAAGCTCCCCGGAACGCGATGCTGGCCTGGTGGCTCGCCGGCTCCGTCCGGCGAGTCGGGCTGAAAGTCCGGGAGGAAACAGCCCAGGGCAACGCCCTGGGTCAGGGCAAGCCCCTGGGTGCGCTCAGAGCAGCGCCGCGGAATCCGGATCGAGGAACATCGTGCACTGCGGCTGCGTGCGCAGGAACGAGGCAGGGCACGAGGTGGCGATGGGACCCCGGAGGGCATCGCGCACGGCCTGGGCCTTGCGCGTTTCGGGCGCCACGCACATGAGCTTTCTGGCGAGGCACAATGCCGGCACCGTGAGGGTGAATGCGTAGGGCGGGACGGCTTCCATCGACTCGAAGTGCCCTTCCTTCACCTGCTGTCGCTTGCAGGCGTCATCCAGCTTCACGAGCTTCACCAGGTGCGCATCGTCGAAGCGCGCCACCGGCGGGTCGTTGAAGGCGATGTGGCCGTTCTCGCCGATGCCGAGGCAGCACAAGTCGAGGGGTTGCGCCTTGAGGAGGGCCGTGTAGCGCGCGACCTCGTCGAGCGGCAGGTCGCAGTCGCCGTCGAGGTAGTGGAACTGGCGCGGCTTCACCAGCGACTCGACGCGCTCACGCATGTACTTGCGGAAGCTTGCCTTGTGCGTGGCGGGAAGGCCGAGGTACTCGTCCATATGGAAGAGCGTCACACGCGACCAGTCGACGCCCCCCAACGCGACCAGGCGCGCGAGAAAGGCGATTTGAGAATTGCCGGTGGCGAGGATTGCGGCGGCGGCGCCCTGCGTCGCGAGGCACTCGCGCAGGTGATCGCGCACCTCGAGCGCGACCGTCTCGGAAAGCTCATCCATCGTGCGGTAGACGCGCACGGGGAGGGCGTCGACCTGAAACGTCTTCAGCGGTTGTGGCATGGCAGTCGACATGTTCGTCGAGAGCCGCGGAAACTAGAGGGGCCCCGGCGCGCGCCGCAAGGCCGGGGTGCGGGCCGGCCCGTGGAAGTGTTCATCCAAAGCCGGTCCGCCGACTCATCAAGGCCGCCTCCGGTCGAGGCAGTCCTCCAACCGCCGAGGGGCGATCGGGCGGTGGCCGCGGAGCCGCCGCCCCGAATCGTCCCGACCGTCACTGCACGACTTCGGTCGCCTTGAAGCCGGCCTGATCGAGCGCGGCCAGAATGGTGCCCGAGCAGGTCTTGCCGGGATTGAAATCCACCATGGCCACTTTGCTCACCGCGCAGACCTGGGCGTCCGCGACACCTTTCACCTGGTGAAGTGCCTTGGTGACCTGGGTGACACAGGCGCCACAGGAAAGGTCATCCACCGCGAACGAGGCGCGGCGGGCCTGAACCGAGCCGCCCGCGGTTTTCACCGCGGCCAGGATGGTGTCGGAACAGACCTTCGCCTTGTCGAACGAGACGGTGGTGAACCGGGTGTCACGGCAGGTCTCCACCGCCTTGACGCCGTCCAGCGACATGAGCGCGGCCACGGTGCGGGTGCGGCCCGCACGCTTGAGCTTGAAGGTCACACTGGGACCGGAGGCCTCGGAGCAGGTCGAGCCGGAAGCTTTGGCTGTCGAGGTGGCGCAACAGGCGGTGCCGCTGGTGGCGCAGGCCGCGGTTTCGCCGGCGGCGGCGCCGAGGGGCGCGAGGGTGAGTGAGGAAATCAGGAGCAGGGCCAGGGTTGGTTTCATGGTGGGGGGGGAACGGTGGTGCGTACAGTGTCGGCCGGGAGTTCTAGCTCGGCGC
>CAZYJB010000229.1:0-6715 GCA_964647675.1 uncultured Verrucomicrobiota bacterium
GGACGTGGGGGTGGGCGCGGGGGATGGGTTAACGTTGTGGACGCGCTCGCGGCGGGAGACACGGTCAGCGGCGGCGCCAGGACATCCTGCAAGCGGCGGCCCTCCTGATCGACGATCCTCTGAAGGTCGCGCAGGGCCGCCGCGGCGAGCGGATCCCCCAGCTCCCGCAACGTGCGGAACCGGAACTGCAGGAAATCACGGGTCCACGGGTGGTGGGTGCCGATGGCTTCGAGCACGTCGAAGCGGCGTTGCGGGGGCAGGTGTTCCGCCAGCCGATACCAGATGTCGGCGGCGGAGCGTTGGAAGAGGCCGGCCGCGACGGGCTCGGTCCAAAGCTTGAGCATCGCTTCGGCATGGGCGGGGCCCGAGTCGCCGAGGCGCATGGCGAGTTCGACGAAGCTGGCCACCGTGGGAGACCGCACCCAGGGGCGCGTGCGCAGGATGTGGTAGGCGCGGGTGGCATGGGCGACCGCAGTCGCGGCATCGCCATCGCGGTAGGCGACCCAGGCGTCTCCGACCGCGGCATCGGCGGGCCAGACGGGACGGACGACGTCGAGCAGGGGCGTGGCCTGTGCGGCGGGTGCGGAGCGCGAGGCGGAGACGGCGAGCATGAGCGCCTCGGCGTGGTCGCGCGGCGTGCCGCGCCAGCGTTGCAACACCTCGGAGAACCGGCTGCGGCTCCAGGCGACCATGGCCTGCGCACGCGCCTCCGCGTCCCCACTCAAACCAGGCGGCGTGTCTTCGATTTCTCCCTGGCTGGCGAGGAACATGACGCGCGCCTCGACGACGCTTTCGCGATCGAGTTGTCCGCGCAGATGTGCCGGGAGGTCTTCGCGGGCTTCGAAAGCGTAGCTCATGAGGTCCTCGTAATGGAACGCCGCACCGCCGAGCTGGGTGCGCGCCATGTCGTATTCGAGGAGGTTCCGGTCGTCGGTGTTCAGGGCGACCGCACCTTGGGCTGTGGAGATGGCGACCGGCGGCCCGGCGAGGTGACGCGCGAAGATGCCCTCAGCCGTTTGCACGCCCCAGGCCACGGCCAGCGCCTGGGCGTAGACCGGGTGAATCATGCGCTCCCGGATCCGTTCGAGCGGGTAATCGGGCGGCTGCTGATGGCAGACAAAGACCAGGTCGTCCTCCTGCGTGATCCACGTCTCCACCTGCGGGAAGACGGACAGGAGCGTGGCGTACACGAGCTGCAGCGATTGCGAAGACAATTGGTAGCCCTGCAGCCACTGACTGAAGATGCCACCCGGGTTCAGGCGGCGGCGCACCGCCTCGTAGTATTCCCGAGTGAACAGACTCGCGACGCCGGCGCGGTAGGGATTCGGCGGTTCGGAAACGATGAGGTCGTATTGGCGCCGGGTCGCGAGCAGCACCTCGCGTGCGTCGCCGAGGATGAGGTGGAGATTGGTCCGCGCGAGGGCATCGCGGTTGACCGAGGAGAAATACACGCGCGCGGCATCGGCGACGCGCGGTTCGAGCTCGATCACATCCACGCGTTCCATGCCGGGCACCTCCGTCAACCAACCCGCCGTGCTGCCCGTGCCCAGTCCGACCACCGCGGCGGTTTTCGGGTTCGGATGCTGCAAGGCGCTGATCAGGCCCAGCATGACCTGCGTGCCGGCGTCGGACATCGCGGACCCATCCGCCTTGCCATTGGACAGGAGGGCCCAGCCTTCGTCGCCGCGCGTCACGGCGATGCTCGATTCGCGGCCCTCCCATTCGCGTTCCACCTCGCGCCGGTGCGCGCGCATGCGATCCTCCAATCCCGCGGGATCGACGGGTAGGGTGTGCACCACGCCGTAGCCGAGCGAGGCATGGCGCCAACTGGCCGACGGGCCGTGGGGGAGGAAGGTCAGCCACGCCGCGGTGCCGCCGATCACGAGCGTGGCCAGCACGAAGGACGGGTGCCAGGGCCGTTCCCAGATCACCAGCGCCGCGAAGCCGAGCAGCAGCGTCAGCACGATGACCAGGCGCCAGCATCCCGGCGCTGTCAGGGCGGGCAGGAGCCAGAACCCGGCACAGAGCGATCCGGCGATGGAACCCAGGGTGTTTGCCGCGTAGGCGTAGCCCACATGCTCGCCGGCGTTGGCGCGTCCTTCGCCGAGCAGCGCCACCAGGCTGGGGAAGTAGAGTCCGGCCAGGATCGACGGCAGCAGGACGAGACTGGCCGCGGTGAGGGTCGCCCCCACCATCTGCGCCGTGAATCCCATCGCCTTCCACTGAATGAGGTGGAACGACGCAATCGCGAGCCGGTCGCCCAATGCCCACGGCAGGGCGAGGCAGAGCGCCTGCGCGACCGCCAACAGCGCGAGCGTCCCGAGATGAACGCGGCCGGGCACCGGCGCCAGCACCGCGCGGTAGAGTCCACTCCCGATCGCAATGCCGAGCAGCACGAGGGCCAGGATGATGCCGAAGCAATAGACCGTGCCGCCGAGTAGCGGCGTGAGCATGCGGTACCAGACGAGTTCGGCGGCGAAGAAGGAGAAGCCGCTCACCGCGCTCGCGACGTAGACGAAGCGGTGGGGCGCACGCGCGGATGACCGGGCAGACATCGACGAGGACGGGGCGGGCACGGCGGCGGGAGCGGGTCCGCGAGCGGGCGTGGCGGCACGAGGCTGCGCGTCGGGATGCCTGGCAAGCTGCCGGGCCGTGATACCGATCAGCAGGTTGATGCCGGCGGCGGTCCAGAGCGTGGTGCGGGTGCCGAGGTGTTCGAGGCTCCAGAAGGTGGCCACCACCACGCCGATCAGGGCGCCGAGGGCGTTGCCGCCATAGATCACGCCCAGGGCGCCGCGCTGGCGGTCGGCATCGGAGGCGATCCAGGCGGTGGCGGCGGGAAGCGTGCCGCCGAGAAGAAAGCAGGGGAGCCCCAGGACCAGGGTGGCGAGCAGCAGATGCGCGAGCGCGGCGCCCGCCGCCCCGAGGCTGAGCACCCCACCGGTCAGCAGGTAGAGCCAGCGGGCGGCGCCCAGCAGGAGCGGCGTCAGCGCGGCCGTGATCCCGATGCCCAGCTCGAGCCGGCCATAGAGGTCCAAGGCGTTGTCACAGGTCTGCCCGCGGCGGCCGAACCACGCACCCCCAGCGCCGAGCCCGCCCATGAACACGGCCAGCACGGCGGCAGTGGCCGGGGTCGAACCGCCGAAGATGAGGCGAAACTCGCGCAGCCACGCCGTCTGGTAGACCAGCGCGCAGGCGCCGGAGACCAGGAGGAGCGTGGTCAGCGCCGGCAGGCGCCAGGTCGCCGAGGAATCGCGATCAGGTCTCATGGAAACAGGCCGCGCAGCTTCTTGGCTCTCCAGTCGCGCGCGACGAACCGCTCGCAGGCCATGCGGAGGTTCGGGGGGTCGTTCGGGTTCACGGGCGGAGCGTACGCACCGAGCGCCTCGTGTCACGTCCCGGACTTCTTGGGAGGGCCTGCGACCCGGGGAACGAGGACGGGGTGGAAGGACAATGGTAGCCCACCGACCATCGCCGGATCGCCTCGCAACTCGGTGTCCGTCCAGGGGCAACGCCCCGCAAGGCGACAGCCCAGGGCCGGCGGCCCTGGGTTCGGTTCGCACCGCGCCAACCACGTCGTGTCCTGTAGGGACGCAAGGGGTCCCAGCACCGGACGTGGTCCGCCGAGCCAAAGGCTCCGCCCGAGGACGGAAGCGAACAGCAGAGTAACGATGCCATGGCCGGTCCAATTCGGAGCCGATCGCGCAGGCAAGTGCACGAACGGCACCTCGTCGCCTTGAGCTCCAGCCAATCGCGATCCTCAATTGTCGAATGTCAATGTCTGACCCCATTGCCCCCTCTCGCCGAGATGGTCGGTATCGCGACGGCCCACCCTTCCATCCCAAAAGACGGCAACGCCCAGGTGATCCGGTTCTCAACTGTGGAACCGATCTGCGAAGCGCTGCGATGCAAGCCTGGGGGACGTTCTGGAGTATGGGAGCCCGTCGAAGGAGTGAGTGGGGTCCCGCGGCCAGGGTTTGTTGAGGAGGCCCCCACGCCTGGGCGGTCCGTTCGGTTGAGTCGTGGGCACACCGGGTTTGGCACTTCCCTTTTTGCGACGGGCACGGTGATGTGGTGGGGACCAACTGACTCCTGTGTCCATGCATCCGCCGCAGTTTGCCGGCTTTCTGTCCTACCATCAGCGTTTGGACGGGGCCTTTTGTCGACGGTTGCAGGAGGATCTCGAGCGATTTGGAAAGCCGCTGTGGCGCCCGAGGATGCTGCGGTTGTTTCGCGACGAGTCGAATTTGGAAGCGGGTGGTGATTTGGGCGGAGCGATCCGGAAAGCGTTGGATCAATCGGAGCATTTGATTTTCGTAGCCCGGCCCGAGTCGGCAAAGCGACCTTGGATCGTGGCAGAACTGGATCATTTCCTGGCGGACGCAGAGCAGGGGATGCCGGGGAACGCGGGGCAGTCGGGGGTGGACGACGGAGAGGTCAGGGCGCGGCGCAGAGCGAAGCTCCAGCGGTTGATTTGTGTCATCACCGGGGGGCGCCACCCGTGGGAGGCGGAATTGTCGCAGAACGATCCCGAGTGCGCGATACCGGACGGGTTATGGCAGCGATTCCGGGAGGCTGGCTGTGAGCCGTTGGTGGTGGACATGCGCCGCATCCATGCCCTGTCGCCGCGGGCCCGACGCCGGGACGAGCAGTACGCCTCGAATCTGGCCACGATCGCCGCGAGGCTGCTGCATCGGGACAAGGACGCTGTGTACGGGGCGCATCTGGTGCGCCAGCGGCGGATCCTTGTGGCCATGTCGGGCACTGCGTTGGCCTTGATCACCTTGATGGCGGTGGTGGTGGTGATGCGTCTAAAGGTGCAGGAGTCTAGGCACGAGGCCGAGCGCCACGAGCAGGAGGCGCGTCGGAACGAGGCGCGTAACTTCCGCAGCCTCGCCGAAGGGGCGACGGATCGTTCGTCGTTCGATCAGGCGTTGGTTCATCTTGCGAATGCTGGAGCGCGCGATCCCGGCGAGGTGCCGCTGGGTCAGTTGAACGAGTACCTCGCGCGCGCGCGCAAGGAGTGGTGGCGCACCGAAGTTCCGTTCGAGGGATTTGAGGGCGTGGGAGTGCTCGATCGCGGGGGTCGGTTGCTGGTGGGGGGCGCGCCGGGATCGGTCCGAGCATGGGATCTCGCCACCGGACGTGAAGTAGCCAGGCTGCCCTGTGAGTTAGCCAGCATCCGGTCCGTAGCATTGATGGATGACCGGGTCTATGCGGGCGGCTTCGATGGCGGGGTGTGGCGCGGCGATTGGAGGACTGCCGAGACCCGGATGCTGGCCAGGCCCGACGAGCATCCGGTGGACCATCTTATACCGCTGCCAGGGGGGCAATTGGTAGTGGCGAGTGACGAGATACTCAGTCAGGTGTTTTGCCTTCAGTCAGAAGGCCGGGTGGTCTGGAGCAACGAAGTCACTCGGTCTATCTCGGGCGGGCTGGCAGTGGTCCATGAACCGGAGCGAGGGACAATCCTGGCGTTGGCGGCGGACGGGAATTTCAATCGATGGGAAGTCAGGACGGGCGAGCACCGGGGTGGCACGACGCGCTCTTTTCCAGTGGATTACGAGGGTGTTTCGCCGGACTACGATCCCGTCTCCGGTCGCGCGACACGGATTGAGGAACCGGAGGCTCTGGAGTTGTCCCGGTCGGTGGTGGTGTGGAGTTTGACGAGCGGTGAGGACGTGCGGTCTTTTCGGATCCCAACGCCGCCGACCGCCATACGATTGGCACGGGGAGGGAACATCGTGTGGATCGCGACAGCGGGCGGCGAGCTGTTGGGGGGCGACGTGGTTTCCGGTGCGTTGCGCACCGTTTCCAAGCATGTGCCTCTGGTGGGTAGGACGCTTCGACTACTCGAGTCAGTCGACCGGCGGACATTGGTGACGTGCGTGGACCCCATGCTTCCCGTTCCGATGAAATGGGGAGGCAGTCAGCGTCCAGCGAGGCAGTGCTTCGTGGAATGGTTCGATGCTGCTTCGGGCGATCGCTTGGATGCATATGCTGGACACTCGGGCCGCCTGACCTCCGTCGTATTTGGAGCGGACGGCCAGTGGGTGGCATCGGGCTCCCTAGAGGGAAGGGTGAGGTTGTGGGATGCCTCCACGGGGGATCCTCGCCGTCTGCTGAGCACGGACCCCGCCGCTGTGCTGACCCTCGCCGCCGGGCCGGAGCCGGATATTTTGGTCGCCGGTTGTAGTGACGGCACAACGAGGCGCTGGCGTGTAACCGACGGCGTGGAGGGAGAGCCTTTCCCCCGCCAGAGGGGTGCCGTGTGCGCGTTGGCGCTGGCGCCGTCGGGAGACATTCTCGCCACGGCCACGGGCATGCCGATAGGTTTGGTAACCGATCCGGCGGCGATGCATGCGGAGTATGTGGTTCGCTTGTGGCGCTGGTCGGATGGGCACTTGATACGGGAGTTGCCGTTGCGCAAGCGCGCCACGCCTCATGGAATGCAGTTTCTTGATGGAGGCCGACGATTGATGGTGGCCAGCGCCGCGGAGGTATTGGTGTGGGACTGGGAATCAACGCGGCTGGAGACGGTGTTCGATGCGGCGGGCCAGTTGCCAGGGGAGGATGCGGGGCGCACAGGAGAGATCCAATCCGCGGCCATGTTGGATGCGCGGGAATGCCTGGTGGGATTGGCCAGCGGGCAGATCGAATTGCGCAATCTGCGTTACCAAAGCGTGGTTCGGTCCCTGGGCGGCCACCGTTCCGA
>CAZYJB010000230.1:0-6711 GCA_964647675.1 uncultured Verrucomicrobiota bacterium
AGGTAGGGCACCTGCAACGAGAAGGCCATGGCCTGCGCCGCGCGCGTGCCGACGAGCAGCGCCTGGGGCAGCCCCGGTCCCAGCGTGGACGCGATCGCGGTCAATTCGTGCGCAGCGGTGCCGGCTCGATCGAGCGCCTCCCGCACGACCGTGGGAAGCCGGGCCAGGTGTTCGCGCGCCGCAAGTTCCGGCACCACGCCGCCGTACTCGGCATGAAGCGCCACCTGGGACGCGACGATGTTGGCGACGATGCCCTCGTCCGTGACGACGGCGGCGCTGGTCTCGTCACAGGAGGTCTCGAGAGCGAGCAGTCGCACACGGAAGGGAGCCGTCGCGGAGGACGGCTCAGGCGCGATTGGACCGCTGCGCCGCGAGGATCTGCATGCCGCGCAGGTAATCGAGGGCGCGCTCGAGCGCGAGGTCGCGGGTGTTCTTCAGGCGCTCGCGCACCGCTTCGTCGAGCCCCTCCAGCGCCCCGGGCTGGCGCTTGAGCAGTAGGTCGCGCTCCTCCTCGTCGGTCATCTCCACCACGCTGTCCGGCGTGATGCCGTGCTCGTGGATCACCTTGTGGCTCGGGGTATAGTATTTCGCCGTGGTCAGGCGCAGCGCCGATCCGCCCTGAAGCGGCAGGATGCTCTGCACCGAGCCCTTGCCGAAGGTCTGTTCGCCAAAGATGCGGGCGCGCTTCAAATCCTGGAGGCAACCCGCCACGATCTCCGAGGCACTCGCACTGCCGCCGTTCACGAGGATCGCGATGCGCAGCTTCTGGAACCGGCCTCGCCCCGTGGCCCGGAACTCGGCCGGCTTGGTGCCGGGACGTCCCTCGGTGGAAACCACCATCTGATTCTTCGCCGCGAACTTGTCGCAGATTTTGACCGCCGACTCGAGCAGGCCGCCCGGATTGTCGCGCAGGTCGATGACCAGACTCTTCATGCCGGCGACCGACATCTTCTCGAGCGCTGCCTCGAGCTCGCCAGCCGTCTTCTCCCCGAACTGTGTGATCTGCACATAGCCGATCGAGTCCTCGAGCAGCGGAAACTGCCGCCGTCCGTTGCTGTCGCGGATGGTGTAGATCGGGATCACCGCGCGCATCAGCTTGTGCTCCTTGGTCTCCTTGCTGCTGGGGCGATAGGTGCTCAGGCGCACTTCCGTGCCCGGCTTCCCACGCAGGCGCGCCACCACATCCGACACCTGCCAGCCCACGACCGACTCGCCCTCGACGGCCACCAACTGATCGCCAGCCATCAACCCCGCGCGCTCGCCTGGCGTGTCCTCGACGACATCCACGATGTTGATCGTGCCGCCGTGCGGCGAAATGGTGACCCCCAGCCCGCCGAACTCGCCCTCGGTGTCGTCCTTCAGCTCGTCGTAACGCTGGGGCTCCATGAACTCGCTGTGCGGGTCGAGCGAATCGAGCATGCCGCGCACGGCCGCCACCACGAGCTCCTTGTAGGTCAAGTCCTCGCCGTCGACGTAGTCCTTGCGGATCAACTGCAGCACGCGCGAGAACATCGCCAGCTCCGGGTACGCGTCATCGCGCTCGGCGGCGTTGGCCTCGTTGAAGTACAGGCGGACCCCCACTCCGAGATGGGCGAGCAGGAGGAGCGAAACCAGCCCCAGGACCAAACGGCGATTCATGTTGTTCCGGCGGCACGGCGGCCGACGCGCGCCAACCTAGGCATCCCCGCCCCTCCCCGCAAGAGCGGCTCGGGTTCCCCGCGTAGCGAGCGACCAAGGGCTGGTTGAACCACGAAGGCACGAAGGACGAAGAAAGCAGGGGGAAACCTGTTCGAGGGCCCGCTGCCGGGACCTCCATTCTCATGCCTTTCCAATGCCCTCTCCTTTGTGCTCTTCGTGACTTCGTGGTAAGTGATCCAGGATTGGGGGGCGGCGCGGAAGCCCTCCCCCTCACCAAGGACGAAGGTCCGTGGACGACTTCATGATGCCTGCGCTGTTGATGCCTTGACATCATATCCTCGCCCCCTAGGTTCGCGAGCATGCGGACGACTCTGACTCTCGACGATGATCTGGCGGCCATTCTCCAACGCGAAAGCCGGCGCAGAGGTCTCTCTTTCCGCGAAGTCGTCAATTCCACACTCCGCCGCGGTCTGACACAGGACCGGGCGGATCGGGCACTTCCCAAGGTGGTGACCCGCCCCCACTCGTTCGGGTTCTTGCAGGGAATTGATCCCGACAAAATGAACCAGCTCGCGGACGAACTGGAGGCCGGCGACTTCGCCAGCCGCCACCGAAACAAGGGATGATCCTGCCTGACATCAATCTCCTCATCCACGCCCACAACCTCGATTCACCACGCCACGTTCCCGCCCGGGATTGGTGGGATCGCGCCCTGGCTGGAACGGAGGGAATTGGCCTCGCCTGGGTGACCGTGCTGGGATTCATCCGCATCGCGACTCACCGCGGCATTCTCGCCCACCCAATGAGTCCGGCGGATGCGTGCTCGCGAATCGATGAGTGGCTCTCGCTACCCCAAGTGCACCTGGCCATTCCTGCAGATGGACATTTCTCCCGACTGCGCCAGAACCTCGAGGACTTGGGAACTGCGGCCAACCTGACCACCGATGCTCACCTCGCCACTCTGGCCATGGAACGTGGGTACACTCTGTACTCCACCGACGCGGACTTCAGTAGGTTCCCCGGCCTCAGGTGGATCAATCCCCTCGCCTGCGCCGCGAAACGGCGCGCTTGAGAGCCCCTCATCCTGCGCCGGAGTGCCGCGCATCAACTGCACCGAAGCAGGCTCCCCACGTACGCCACATCCCCCGGGTAGGTGACCTTGGGGTTCGGCTGTGCGGATTCCACCAACCGCACGGGCTGCCCGATGGCCTCGCAGGCCGCGGTGTCGTCGGTCAACACGCGTCCCTGCCGTCGCACCTCCTCGATGGCGCGCAGGATCACTTCGCGACGGAACGCCTGCGGCGTCTGCACCGCCCAGAGCTGCGACCGGTCCACGGTGCGATCGATCACTCTTCCGTCGGCACTGAGCTTCAAGGTGTCGGTGACGCGCTGGGCCGCCACGGCCGCACCCGTTTCTTTTGCTGCGGACAGCGTGGCCTCGATCACCGACGCCGGCGTGCACGGGCGCGCACCGTCCTGGATGGCGACCCACTCGCAGCGCTCTCCGACCGCTTGCAGGCCGTTCCACACCGAGTCCTGGCGTTCCGCACCCCCCGCGGTCAGGCGCCATGGTTTGGTGAGGCCCAGTCCTGACGCGATCTCGTCGAAGGCCGGTTCCATGCCGGCGCGCACCACCAGCACCACCTCACCGATGGCCGGCACCGCATCGAACCGGCGCCACGTGTGGGCGATGACCGGCCGCCCGGCGATCTCGAGGAAGATCTTGTCCGCGCCGGGTCCGAACCGTTTGCCGCTCCCGGCAGCGACAAGGATGGCCGCGGTCCGACTCACGGCTTCGGCTCCGGCCATTTCAGGTGATGATGCAGAAACTCGTACGTGCCCACGCCGTGAATCTGGTGCGGCCCGACAAACCACTCAATGCGGCAGTGATCCGCCGGCAGCTTCAGGCGTGCCGCGTACCAGGTGCGCACCTTGCCGAACTCGTAGCCCACGGTCTCATCGGGCGCCACGCCGTCGAAGTGCCCGCGTTCAACCATGAACGGCCGCGGCGCGATCAGGGCGGCCATTTCCGCGTAGTTGAAGGTGTGTCCCAGGTTCCACTCGAAGATCTCGTACTCGCCGGTCCAGATATAGGAATACGGACTCGCGGTGGAGGTGTTCTTCCACACCCACTCGTTGAAGTCCGCCGAGCAGATGCTGAGGCAGTAGTCAGTCACGAGGGCCGGCACGCGCATGGCGGTCTTGCCACCGTAACTGAGGCCGTAAAACGCGATGCGCTGCGGGTCGACGAATGGCTGGGTCTTCAGCCAGTTCACGATCTGCTGGTGCTGCGGCGTGATGAGCGAGAACAAGGTCTTGCCCAGGGGATTCGCCTTGCGCTGCAGCACGCGGAACCGATCGGTGAACAGGTAGAGATTCTGCGGCGCGAACACCACGAATCCACGCTCCGCCAGCCGTGCCGAGAACGCGCTGTAGTACTCGAAACCCTTCTTCCCGATCGTGTCCTGCGGGCGTCCTTCGAGTCCGTGTTGGCACACCACCACCGGCCGGCGCTCGCCATCCGGAATATTCTTCGGCACCAGGAGCAGGCCATACGCGATGACGTCGGGATGCACGTCCAGCACCACCTCGTAGCCGCGCCAGGCTGGGGCGTCGTAGACCAGGCGCGTCCGCGCGTCGAAGGGCAGCAGCGGTTCGTCGAACCGCCCGATCACGCGCTCGGAAAAGAACTGGCGATACTTCGTCTGGGTGGCGGCGAACGTCTCCGGTGACGACGTATCCAGTCCCGCCATGAACTTCGCGCGCACCGTCGGGCTCGCCAGCAGAAGCGCCTGCGTGTGGCGATCGATCTCGCGCCGCTGCCGTTCCAACCGCGCCGCGGGATCGAGTCGCCGACGAAGGTCGGTCCAGGAAGACGCCGCCGCGGCCACGGGCTGCTCGGCCTTGAGCCCGGACGCAAACGCCGCGAGCGCGGCGCGCGTACCCGGCACACCGGTGCCGCCACCGGATTCGACGAGCACCAGCGACCCACCCGCTTCCGCGCCCGCCTTCTGCCTGGCCCGCGCCACTTCGCGACGCACGGCCTCAACTTCGGGCGTCACAAGCCGTCCGGGAGCACCACCATCGCTGGGAAAGGTCGCCTCCGGCGCACGCGCCGCCTCGATCACGAGGGGACGCGGAAGAAAGAGCGCCGCAAGCTCGGCGTCGCCCAGCGCCTCGAGCAGGCCGAAGACATTCCGGTCGAGCGGTTCGCGCCATACCTCCTCGCGCGGCGCAAAATAGCCACTGACGCCAGCGGCGGCGAAGCGCGGATCCAGCGCCGCGGCGCAGAGCGCCAACCGCGCCCCTTCCCCCCAGCCCCAGATGCCGACCGGCCGATCCGGGACCTCGGCCTTCAACACATCGAGCGCCGCGAGCAGCTTGGTGACCTCATACCCGGCCAGCGTGCGCCCCATCTCGAACGCCGCGCGATGCAGGTATTCGCGGTGCGTGAGATTGCGCCCGCGTTGCGGATCCCAGTCGACCTTGGCCGTGCCCTTGGTGCGCGGAATGAGGAACGGAACGACCACTTGGATCCCGGATTCCGCCAGAAGCCGCGGCACTTGCGATTCCGCAGACACGCCCGCGTCGAGTCCGATCCAGGCCTCGGGCGTCAGGTCCGCATCCGGCACGACCACCGCCGCATGCGAGGCTGTGCGATGCAGCGGGGTCAGCAGGAGCCCTTCCCCGGTCACTTCACCCATCGCGCGCCAGCGGATCGCTTCCACCCGCACCAGCGCGGAGGTCGCGTGAAGGGAGCTTTGCGCCGTGCTCGCGATCCATTCGAACCCGGCATTGGCCTGCCGTGCATCCATCACGCCCAACCGCTCCGCCAACTGCGCTCGCAACTGCCGCCGCGCCTCGTCGCTGGTTCCCCAGCGTCGATCACGGTCCGCGGCCGAGGCGGCGAGCTGGCGGTCCAGGTAACGATCCGCACCGGCGACAAGGTTCGAGGCGATATCACCGGGTATCTCGAGCGCGCGGGTGGCGGACAACGCGGGCCCGGGCGGCTGCAGAACTACGGGCTCGGCGCCTCGCGCGGACAGGGACACGAGGCAGGCCAGGCCTAGCCTTCGAATGAGGCACGGGATGTTCATGGGATCGAAAGGCAAACGGAGGCGCCCGTAAACCGGGCTGGGCACGGCTGGGTATCGGACGGGGACCGACCGGGAGGGTGGAGGCCGAAGCCGGGTCGCCGCATCCGCATTCGACCCACCGCGCCCGCACGCGTTCCGTCAGTTCCGGATCGTCGTGCGATCTGAGAGCCAGACCATGTCGCGGTTGTTGGACGACGCCACGTTGAGCGGGAGCGCGGCGTTGCTGAACCGCACCGGCGGTTTGGTCCGCGCATCGAGCCACTTTTTGATCTCCGCGTGGCCGTCGGCGAAGGTTATGCCCGCCGCGCCATTGTGGTAGCTGGCGGGGTAATCGATGATGCGCGCCGCAGCCGGGCTTTCCACCATCTGATTGGCGAAGCCGCCCGCGTTGATGCTGTCCGGATGCTCGTCGAGGAGCACGTAGAGCTTGGAAGCGCCAGCGGCGGCGAAATCAGTCGATTTGAGGTAGATTTTGTAACGGTTCTGATTGGGAACCATGCTGCCGCCGGGAGGAAGCCACTCTCCGGGACCGCCCATGGCCTGGCTCATCCCCATGCTGCGCACGCGGGCGATCTTCTGGCCGCGGATCGTGACGGTGCTGAAATCCGCCGGGCACTTGTAGACTTCAGCCGAAGGGATGTAGGGCGCGAACATGGCGCGCTTCGGATCCAACAGGTCCTGCTTGTTCGTGTTGTCACGCGTGGCGGGATTGTAGTCGAGCCAGCCGGCGACCCAGGCGTAGGGCTCGGTCGCGCTGTTGCCCGGCTTGGTGAGCCAGTCGTTGTTGTCGTCCGGGTACAGGAGATGGGCGAGCTGGAGCTGTTTCAGATTGCTCATGCACTTGATGCCCTGGGCCTTGGACTTCGCCTTGGACAGGGCCGGCAAAAGCATGCTGGCCAGGATGGCAATGATGGCGATCACCACCAGGAGCTCGATCAGCGTGAACCCGCGGCGCGAGCCCGCCTGCATCAGGGCC
>CAZYJB010000231.1:0-6677 GCA_964647675.1 uncultured Verrucomicrobiota bacterium
GTGCCGACTATTTCGCCGTGGTGGACCAACCGCTGCTTCGCGGCCGCACGTTCTCGCGGGTCGAGACCGATCACGTCGGTGCGCCCTTGGTAGCCATCCTCGACGAAGCACTCGCCGCCCGGCTCTGGCCCGGCGAGGACGCAATGGGTCAGCGCCTCGAATGGGCGGACAGCGACGACTCGACCCCGGCCGGATCGTCCAATGTCGGGACCTTCGAGGTCGTCGGCATCGCGCGCACCAGGCCTCTCGAGTCTGCCAGCGCGAAATCGCCTGGCGCAGTCTACGTTCCCTTCGCGCAGGGCTTCGAGGCGAAGGTCCACTTCATCCTCCGATCCGCGAGCGGCGGCGAAACCGCGCTGTCCCGCTTGCGCGATCCGGTGCGCCGCGAGCTGCAGTCGGCGGCACCCGGCGTGCCACTTTTCAAAGTGCGCACCTTCCGCGAGCACAAGGATGCGTCGCTCGTGCCCTGGCTCTTCCGGCGCATGGCGACTGTCGCCAGCATGTTCGGCACGGTGGCGGTGCTGATTGCGATCATCGGACTTTACGGCGCGAAGGCCTATAGCGTCTCGCGGCGCACGCGCGAGATTGGCATCCGTCTCGCGCTCGGCGCCGAGCCCTCGCGCCTGCGCAACCACATTCTCCGCGAGGGTCTCGCGTTGAGCCTGGTCGGGGTCGCCCTCGGCCTCCTGCTCGGTTTGGCGCTGGGCCGTTTTCTCGGGAGCTTGATCTTCGACCTCAATGGCTCCGATCCGGTTGTTTTCAGCCTCGCCGCCGTGACGTTGTTCGCCACCGCGCTCGCCGCCTCCTGGGTTCCGGCCCGCCGCGCCATGAAGGTTCAGCCGATGGTGGCGCTGAGGAGTGAGTGACCAGGGGCGAGTGGACCGCTGCGATACATCAACATGAGAGCCACCAACTCGATCAGCCTGCCTGCCGACGTCGAAACGAATGAACCGGGCGACGGCTGTGCCTCGCTGGAAATCCCGCGGTTGCATGGACGCCTGCTGGAGAAGGTGGACAGCCACCTCGCGCGGCGAGGCTGTCGCGCCCGGCCCGCTTGTCACGCATCACCCATCACTCGCCACTCACCATGAACGACCTGCGCCTCGCTCTCCGGCAGATGTTGAAGGCCCCTGGCTTCACTCTGCTGGCTGTGCTCACCCTCGGTCTCGGGGTGGGCGTGAACACCTCGATGTTCACGGCCCTCCAGCACCTGCTCATGCGGGAACTGCCCTACCCCGAACCAGACCGCCTGGTGCAACTCTTCCGCAGCTCACCCGGTTCACCACGTGAGTCGCATCATTCCACCGCGGATTTCCTCGACTACCAAGAGGCCGGATCCTCCTTCGAAACCGTCGCCGCGATGAACGACCGGCAGTTCAATCTCTCGGAGACCGGCCGGGCTGCCGAGCGCATCGGCGGACTCCAGGTCACCTCCGGATTCTTTGCGGCCCTCGGCATCCAGCCACTGCTGGGACGCACGTTCACCGAGGACGAAGACCGCCCCGGGCGCAATCAGGTGGTGGTGCTCGACCACGGGTTCTGGCAGGGCCGGTTCGCCGCCGACCCCGACATCATTGGTCGACAGCTTCGGCTCGACGGCGAATCGGTCACGGTGATCGGCGTCATGCCGCCGTCCTTCCACGACCCCTTGCTGATGGGCCCCGCTTTCCTGTGGCGTCCCATCGCGTTCACCGACACCCAGCGCGCCAATCGAGGCATGCAGTACCTCAAATGCCTGGCGCGCCTGCGCCCGGGGGTTTCGCTCCGCGACGGCCAGGCCAACCTCGCCGTGACCCAGGCCCGACTCGCCCAGGAGAACGGTCGCACCTCGGCCAACGAGTTGCGGCTCGAACCGCTCGCCGAATCCAGCCTCCCACCGCAGGCGCGCAGGATCGTCTGGTCCATCATGATGCTCGCCGGTTTCGTCCTGCTCATTGCCTGCGTCAATCTCGCCAACCTCGAACTCGCACGTGCCTCCCTGCGCGCCCGTGAACTGGCTGTTCGCGCCACACTCGGCGCCGGCCGCACCCGTCTCGTCGTCCAGATGCTGACCGCCAGCATGGTGCTCGCCCTGCTCGGCGGGCTCTTCGGTCTGTTGCTCGCCTGGCTCGGGAACGAGGTGCTGGCCCGGCAGTTCGTGTTCGAGCGGGTCCGCGTGCTGACCCTCGATCTGAACTGGCGCGTCTTTCTGTTCAGCCTCGGTATTGCCAGCGTCGCGGGCCTGGCCTTCGGTCTGGTACCCGCCTGGTTGGCAGCCCGCACCGAGGTCAATGTCGCGCTCCAAAAGAACGCGCGCGGAAACACGGGTGACCGTTCACAACGTCGGCTGCAGCAGGCTCTGATCGTCGCGCAGATGGCACTGGCCCTCGTTCTGCTGTCGGGCGCCGGGCTGGTGATCGATGGACTGAGCCGATTCCGGCATCTCAACCCAGGTTGGAATCCCGCGGGCATCACCATGGGCATCCTGACCCTGCCCGAGAGCAAGTACGGCTCCGCCGAGGCGCGCCAGCTCTTCGCCAGCCGCCTGCTCGATCACCTGGGTGCGCAACCGGACGTCCGGCAGGTCGCGCTCGCCTGGAACCTTCCTCTGCGACAATTCAATGTCACCTCGAGCTTCCAGGTGGATGGTGTCCCCACGCCGCCCGGTCAGGGCGGTCCTCGCTGCTCCGTCAATGGCGTGACGCCGGGGTATTTTGAAATCCTGGGCATGCGGCTCCAAGCCGGACGCGACTTCGGTCCGCAGGACACGGCCGACCACCCGTCCGTGGTCATCATCAACGAAGCGATGGCGCGCGCATTCTGGCCCGACCGATCACCGATCGGACTGCGACTTGGAAACGAGGAGATCATCGGCGTGGTCAACAACGTCACCTTCCCGGGCAACCCGGCCGAACGCCGCACGCCTTACCAGACTTACCGTCCGAATGCCCAGGCCCCGGGGGCCAATCTCACCATCGCCGCACGAGGCGGACTTTCCGGCGCGGCGCTGCAGAAGGCGGTCGCCCAACTCGACCCAGATCAACCCGTCGGCCAGGCCGGCCCGGTGATGAGCGCCATCGACCTCTCCCTCAACCAATGGGGGCTGGCCGGACGAATTCTCATCGGTTTCGCCGTGTTGGGCGTTTCTCTCGCGGCGCTCGGGGTCTATGGCGTCGTGTCCGGCTCGGTCGCGCGGCGGCGGAACGAGATCGGCCTGCGGATCGCGCTGGGCGCACAGATGCGGGATGTCCTGTGGCTCGTGTTGCGCATGGGACTTCGCCTCGCTGGGATGGGCGCCGTCCTCGGACTTCTCGGCGCCGCAGGCCTCACCCGCCTGATCGCCTCAGCCCTGCACGCCTTGCCTCCCGGCAGCCCGGCGGTGCTCGCGGCACTGACACTCTTGCTCATCCTGATCACCGCGGCCGCGTGCTGGCTTCCCGCGCGGCGCGCCGCGCGGACCGATCCGATCGAGGCCCTGAGGAGTGAATGATGAAAAGGTCGAGGCGAGAGACCAGGGCCGAGGTGGCTTGCTGGATGCCCGCCCGGCGGGCCGCGGGTCTAGGCCCGATTGTTGCGTTGCGGAACGAGTGATTCCGCGGGTCACTCGCCACCTATCACTTCCCCCATTGCCTCAATGATCCAGCCCGACGAACTCAAGAGTCCCGCGCGGTTAACGTGGTCGACGGGGACCGGCACCGACGTCTGGGCGCTCTTCTGCGCCTGCATCGCCGGCGATCTCGAGGCCGTCAAACAGTTGCTGGCGAAGGATCCCTCCCTGGTGCGCTGCCAGCATCACTACCGCAAGCCGCTCTCCTTCGCGGTCCGCGAAAACCGAACCGAGATCGTCGCCTACCTCCTCGACCGGGATGCCGACCCGACCGGACTGGCGTTGAACGACAGCCTGATCGAGATCGCACGCGATCGTGGCTACACCGCGATGGAGCACCTGCTCGAAACGAAGCTCGCGGAACGATTCGGTGCCTCCCCGCGAGGCGAGGCAGTCGCCGCCATCATCCGGGATCACGACCTCGCCAGGCTGCGCACTCTCTTGGAGGCGTCGCCCGAACTCCTTCACGCCGGCGACCAGAGATCCAACCAGCCCATTCACTGGGCGGTCATGACGCGGCAGCCCGAGTTCATCGACGAACTCGTAACCCGCGGCGCCAACCTGGAAGCCCGACGCAACGATGGCGCACGCCCAATTCACCTGACCAACGGCGACTACCATTTCCGCGGTTGGCGCGACGTGCCGGGAGACTGGCCCGTCAAACCGGAGCACGTGTATCGCCAGCTCGTTGAGCGCGGGGCGACCGTGGACCTGGGCATGGCGTGCGCCACCGGCGACTTCAAGCGCGTGCGCGAACTGGTGGATGGCGATCCTTCGCTGGTCAATCGCACGTCGGACTATGCGGGCTACTACGTGGGTGCCGGCGCCCCGATCAAGAACGCCGCCGCCACCGGCCACCTGGACATCGTCCGTTTCCTGCTGGAGCGTGGCGCCGACCCGAACCTGCCGGAGGAAGGCATTGCCCCCAAAGGCCACGCGCTGCACTCGGCGGTGGTCAAGGGGCACCTCGAGATTGTCCGGCTGCTGCTGGACCACGGAGCGCATCCCAACGTCGAAGTGGAAAGCTCTGCCGACACCTTGAGCGCCGCGCTCGGCAGCGGCGGCTACCCCGCGAGTTTGCGCAACATGGAACTGGTCGAACTGCTCTGTTCCCATGGCGCCGCGCGGGCCGTCCACCTGCTCGCCTACAGCGGCGACATCGTGACCGCTGCGGCCGTCTTCGCCGCCAATCCCGCGCTCGCCAACGACCCCGACGCGCTCGCCAATGCCGCCAGCGAAGGAAAAGAAGCCTTTGTACGTCTGATGCTGCGCTATCAACCGGACCTGCCCAGACGCGTGGCATTCCCTGGCTGGGCCGTCGGCGCGAAAACGAAAGAACTCAACGAACTCCTCTTCGCGCACGGCATGGATCCCAATGCCGCGGATTGGCTGGGTGTGACGCCGATGCACCAGTTCGCGCGGCAGGGAGACATCGAGAAGGCGGCGATCTTCCACGAGCACGGAGCGAACCTTCATGCGAGGGACGAAGACCTCTGTTCCACGCCGCTGGGTTGGGCGGCGAAGTTCGGGCGAAAAGAAATGGTGGAATGGCTGCTCGAACGCGGCGCGAAACCCAGCCTGCCCGACGACCCGCCGTGGGCCACCCCGCTCGCCTGGGCCACGCGACGTGGACACGCCGAGATTGCCGAGATCCTGAGAGGGGCTGGTGGATCGTGATGAGCAGGATGTCAGGGACGACGGACTCGGGACGGGGTCAAAGCCATCGAATGAACACGCAACCCATCTGGGACGCCACGGAGCCGGCGATCATCTGGGGCGACGCCACGTCGCACGAACGGCTGCCACGCGAGCACGCGGCGCAGCGGCGGGTGGGCGAATCCGCCGGACGAACGAGCCAGCGGCCGCCACGCCGAAGTGGTGTCCTCCTTGATCGCGGCTGGCGCGACCGTGGATCCCGGAAGTGTCCCGGCAGCCAAGCTGGCCGCCGTACGGCGGAGCGAAGCTGCCGTGTGAAGCCCCTTGAGTAGCCGCGCCCGGCCCCTCAGCCCTCAGCCCTCAGCCCTCAGCCATCAGCCCTCAGCCCTCACCCCTCGCCCCATGACCGACCTGCGCTTCGCCCTTCGCCAACTGCTGAAACACCCCGGCTTCACCGCCGTGGCGGTGCTCACGCTCGCGCTCTGCATCGGCGCCAACAGCGCCATCTTCAGCGTCGTCAACTCCGTGCTCCTGCGTCCGCTCCCTTACGCCGAGCCGGACCGCCTGGTGTCCGTGAACAACAGCTACCCAAAGTCGAACCTGCTCAAAGCCGGCTCCTCGATTCCGGACTACCTCGACCGCCTCGAGCAGGCGCCCTCCATCGAATCCGGCATGCTGTTCACCTGGGAGAGTTTCAACCTCGCCGGCGACGAGCGGCCGGTGCGGGTGCTGGGACTAAAGGCCACGCCCTCCCTCTTCGGCACCCTGCGCGTCGCGCCGCTGATGGGACGCGTGTTCGAGGAGCGGGAGGCGCAGCCGGGCAATGACCGCGTGGTGGTGCTGAGCCACGCCCTCTGGCAGGACCACTTCGGCGGCCGGCGCGATGTGCTGGGCGAATCAGTACGCCTGCACGGCATCTCCCACACCGTCGTCGGCGTGATGCCGGCCAGTTTCAGATTCCCGCAGCCGGAAGTGAAGCTATGGGTGCCCTTTGCGTTCACCGCCGAACAGCGTTCCGACCAGGAACGCGGCCGTGAATTCTCCGCCATGATCGCGCGGCTGAAGCCGGGAGCCACTCCGGCACAACTGGAAAACGAATGCGCGACGATCATCCAACGCAATCTTGACCGCTTTCCGGACCGCCGGGGATGGGTCGAGTCGAGCGGCTTCTCCGCCCTCGTGACGCCCGTGCTCGAGGAATCGGTTGGCGACCTGCGCTCGATGCTCTGGCTGGTGCAGGCAGGCGTCGTCGCCGCGCTGCTCATCGGCTTCATCGGGGTCATGCCGGTGCTGGGCGAGCAGCTCGTGCACTACACCGCGTTCGCCGACACTCCGGCCGAAGACACGTGGCAGCTCGAGCGGGGCGGCACCGGCTCCGAGGCCGTCGCCCAGCGCGTCATCCGCCGCGCCGCGGAAGACAAGGCGGCCTTCGGCG
>CAZYJB010000232.1:0-6672 GCA_964647675.1 uncultured Verrucomicrobiota bacterium
AAGCGCCCGGAAAACAAGGGTAAGGTCATCGTTACCGTGGCCTGCTCGACGGGGGAGCGCTACCTGAGCACCGCCCTGGCCGCGGAGGCGCGCGCCGAAGTGGGGGCGTGAGCCCACAATTCCGTCGGTGGGCGCCACGTCCCTGTGGCGACGCAGGTGTGGTGAAAGAGTGCGTTGTGCCGTAAGAGGCCGGCTCGGCAGGGACGCCTGTCGCCCTACTTCGACCCCGGTGCCGCAAGTAGCGGGTGCAGGGCTTCGGCCAGGGACGCGAGCGCGGCTTCGGAGGGGAGTCCCGTGACATTCGTGGCGAGGACACCGTCCGGTCGCACGACGAAGACGTTCGCGGTGCGACGCGCGCAGGGCATCGAGGCGAGGACCGTGCCGTCGAAATCGAGCATGACCGGGTGGGTCCGTGCCTTCCGGATCCCGGTCACCACGCGGTCGCGCAGGAATCTCGGAACCGCCCGCACATCCGCGACGCCGGCGATGTCGGTCGTCCGGCCCCAGTATTGCTTCAGAGGCCCAAGCCACGCATCGACCTCCTCGACTCCCTTGCGGTCGCCAACCACGAGAAGCAGGGGACGCGAGCGTGGGAACGTGTGGTGATGGTTGGTTCCGAACTGATCCGGAAGCCGAAACGAATGCAGCGCCGCCGGGGGGGGCGTCCGGCCAGTCTTCGATTCCGCCCCGGCCCGCGGCGCACCAAGGGCGAGCAGGACCAGGAACACCCAGACCGCCCTGCCTTGAGCGCCCCTTGCGTCGTGAGGTGCTGGATCGCGGGAACCCGGCCGGCGCGAGGCGACGGATGAGGTGTGGGGAATCGTCATGAATGCGAACGGAAAACGGACCTGACCGCGGGCGGTGACGAAGGAGTGCGATCGGGAGCCGTGGCGCGGGAAGGGGAATAGGCGCGTCCCCGCCAAGTCGAGGGACGACCGACGAGTCGACGCCCTAGCGCCTGCCATTGGATGGCGACCAGGAGCAGAACACTGACCGGGTGGAGCACGAGACCGAGTCGTGAATGCGAGAACGGGCGGAGGCCGAAAATTCTGGGCAGGAGCGACAAACCGCCAGCGATCAGCGCCATCGCAACAGTCCGACTCGCGAAGCCTTCACGAAACCAGGCAGTGGCGGCGAGACACCACGGCAGCACGTGGCCACCGAGCAGGAGAACGGTCCACGGCAGGATGGCCGCGGGATGCGCCATGGCCTCGGTTGCGTTGCGGGAAAGACCGCGCCAGACCTCGCGCGAACTGGAGTACATGCGGCAGGTGGCCAGATCGGTGGCATCGACGAGGTCGGTGTTGAAGTTCGCCGCCCGGAACGCGCGCGGCAGCTTGATGCCATCGTGCAGCGAGGCGCGGACGGCTCCGTGGCCGCCCGCTGCGAAGTACGCCTCGCGCCGCGCGAGGAAGAGTTGGCCGCAGCCGGCGGCGAAGGCAGTCCAGCGGAAGCGCCGCGCTGCCGGGAGAGGCAGGTAGCCGAGCAGCACGATGTGGATCAGCGGGATAAGGAGCTTCTCGAGCAATGTGCCGGTCTTCTGCCGGGGAACTCCGCTCAGCAGGTGCAGCGCTGGTCGGGCGTCCAGGTGGGCGGCGAGGCGGGTCGCGGCATCCTTCGCGAGGCGCACGTCGGCGTCGACGAACAGCAGGTAGGGATGGCGCGCGGCCCGCGCGAGTTGCCAGCAGGCAAACGGTTTTCCGCACCATCCCTCGGGCAACGCATCGCCGGTGATCAGTCGGACCCGCGCGTCCTCTGCGGCAAGTGCGGTGACACGCGCCGCGGTGTCGTCGGTGGAATGATCGTCCAGCACGATTACTTCGGTGGGACCGGACGAGGCGGCGAGGGCGGCGCGCACGGCCGCCTCGATGCCGGGCGCTTCATTGCGCGCGGGGATGAGGATGGAGACCGGCGTGACGCGGGCGGCGCCTCCGTTGTCGGGTCCGATGCGCCGGTACGCGAAGAGATTCAGCGCGAACAGGGCTGCCGGCAGCGCCGCCAATCCGAGGGCGAGAAAGGCCAGGGCAATCATGGGTCAGAGCGTGCCGTGGCGCGGCGTGAAGGAGCGGCGCCGCAAGGAGGCGTGCAGGCGCCGCCAGAGGTCGTAGGGGCCGCCGACCCCGGCACGCCCGCGCAGGAGATCGTGGAACCGGCCCGGGTCGCGTCGGCGCGCGAGCATCGCGAGGGCGTCCATTTCCGTGGCGAGGCGATGCTCGAGTTCGTCGTTCCACAGGTCGACCTGATGGCACGAAGGCTGTAATGGCCCCGGTGCAAAGGGCTTGCCGAAACGGACCAGCGCTTCCGGCGTGCGTTCGTGCCAGTGCGTGTACTCGATCGCGAGCGGGATGAATTCCACCGTCCGCATCGGCGATCCGGAGTCGATGGCGAGGCGTGATGCGACATGCGCGAGGCCGCGCTCGAAGCCGAGCGGACGTTCCCGCACATCGCAGAACCGTGCCTGGGGCGTGACCCAGAGCATGGCGCCGGGCTGGCTGGCCAGCGATTGCAGGGTCCTCAGAAACGTCGCGGCGCCGCGGCGCGTGGAGGGTTCGATTCCGATAAACCCGAGGCGCGCAAAGAAAGGGTAACGGGCCAGCGCGGCGTCCTCGATGAGGGCGTAGGAAGGCCGCGAGGGAAAGAACCGGTCCCGCAAGTGCAGGCACACGAGCGGATCCCACCAGGACGCGTGGTTGAGGTAGACGATACGCAGAGCGGTGGGGTGCGGCTGTGGTTGCCAACCCTCCCGGCTCAGGCGCAGGGAGTGAAGATGGCGCGGCAGGTACCAACGCGTGTAGCGGGTGAACAACGAGAGCAACGGTGACGAGACCCGCGGCAAGCAGGGAGCCCGTTCACGCGGCAAAGGCGCGGTCGTGCGCTGGGGAGGTTCCATGGTCCTCGATAGGGGAAAGGGTTGCCCGCCGTTCACGCTGCCCTGGCCAGGGGGGAAGCGGAGTCGGGACGGGCAACATGACCGGATCGACCGGTCGCACCGTCGCGATCGAGTGTGTCGGCAGCGATCCAGCCCGACATCAGGACCATGGGCATGCCCGGACCCGGATGGGCCGCGCCGCCGGCGAGGTAGAGTCCGGGAACGCGCGTGCGGTTGCCGGGCTTGAATGCCCCCAGGAACCGTCCGTGGCTGGCGAGGCCGTAGATCGCACCGTTGAGCACCTGATAACGTTCGTGGATGTCCTGCGGAGTCAGAAAGTGCTCGGTCACGATCCGCTGCTCCAAGTCGTGCATGCCTCCGGTCGTGGCGAGCTTGTTCAGGATGATGCGCCGGTAATGCGGCAGCATCGCCTTCCAGTCGTGATGCGGCCGGAGGTAGGGCGTGTGCACGAGCACGTAGAGGGCTTCGCCGCCGGGCGGTGCCACCGAGGGTTCCGTGAACGACGGGGCGCAGACGTAGGCCGTCGGGTCGGGTGCCGGTTCGCCACGGCGGTAGATGGAGTCGAACTCCTCGTGCGGATCCTGCGAGAAGACAAAGTTGTGGTGAGTGAGATGCTCGTATCGCTGGCGAAGGCCGAGGTAGAGCACGACTCCGGAACAGGCCGGCTCGAAACGATCTTCCCGCGCGAAGCTCCGGGACTCCGGATGGTCCGGCAGCAGGTCTCGAAACGTGCGCACCGCGTCGCGATTCGACACGACCGCCGAGGCGACCAGGCGTTCGCCCGAGGCCAGTTCCACGCCGGTGACGCGACCGGAGCGCACCTCGATGCGCCGCACGTGCGCCCGCGTGCGGATGTGCACGCCCAGCTCCCCGGCGAGGCGTGCGAGCGCGACGGGGACGGCGCGGGTGCCGCCGATCGGATACCAGACGCCTTCACCGCTTTGCATGGAGGCGATGCCGCAAAGGACGGCGGGTGATTGCTCCGGGGACGAGCCCACGTATTGCGTGTAGTGGTCGAGCATTTGCGCCACGCGCGGGTCCGGGATGAATTTCCGGATGGTGGCGGCCACCGTGCTGCCCATGCGCATGCTGAGCACGTCGCCCACCACCCCTGGGCTCACGGCGGTGCGGAACTCGAACATGTCGCCGAGGCCGCCGATCGGCTTGTAGAAGAAATACTGCTGCGAGATGGAATCGAGACGCGAAGCGAGCTTCATGAACCGCCGGAAGCCACTCGAAGTCGGTCCGGGCGCAAAGCGATCGAGTTCCTCCGCCATGTGTGCCGGGTCCTCGCGCAGGTCGAGGCGGGCGCCGTCCGTGAAGAAGCACCGCCACTGAGGATCGAGACGGCGGAGATCGAGGTAATCCTCCAGGCGCCGACCGCTCTCGGCGAAGACCCGGTGCAGGACCGACGGCATGGTCAGGATGGTCGGCCCCATGTCGAAACGGAAGCCGCGGTCCTCGTGGAGCGCGGCTTTGCCGCCGATCCAGTGATTGGATTCGAGCACGGTGACCGCGTGACCGCGCGCAGCGAGCGTGCAGGCGGCAGCGAGTCCGGCGAGACCGCTGCCAATCACCACGACGGGAGGTGCGGAGTTGAGGGTGTTCATGGGCGTTCAGAGACTGTGAATTGATGGCGCGTTCGCCGCCGCACGACGAGTCGGTGGGCGCGAACGGCGGAGGGCGAGACGGATGAGGTTCCGCACCGCACCCAGGCGATCGAGTGCGCGGCGCGCGTGCGAGAGAGACAAGGCGGCCGCGAAAAGATCGGCGTCTTCGGGTTGCGGCGGAACCAGGTGGGGGAGCCAGGAGTTGGTCCGCACCGCCACGGTCTTCGTTCGCGTGAGCGTGAGCAGACCCTCGCGCCCGCGCGTGACGCCGTAGCCGCTCGCGGCGCGACCGCCGAACGGCAGGCGGGGGTCGGCGGTAGGCACGATCAGGTCGTTCACCGTCACGCTGCCTGCGTTCACGCGGCCGGCGATCCGTCGCGCGGCGGCGAGGTCGCGGCTGAAAACCGAGGCGCCGAGGGCCCAGGGACATTGGGCCGCCTGCTCGAGCGCGTCCTCGTCGTCGCGAACGCCGACCAGGGACAGAACCGGTGCGAAGAGGTCCGTCTGCAGCAACGGCATGGAGGGGCGCGCCTGAGTGACGACCAGCGGCCCGGTCAGGACGGGATCGCCGAGGTTCTCGTTGCCCACGAGGATCCGCGCGCCGCGGATGCGGGCGGCGTGGAGCAGGGGAACCAGTTTTGCGCGCTGCCGCGGTTCGATGGGCTCGGGGGGTAGGGGGCTGAGTTCTCGGACCAGCCGCGCTTCCAGTTCCGGCAGCACGCGCCGGTCGGCAAACACGCGGCGGGGTGCGATGCAGGTCGCGCCGCCATTCAAGCGCAGCGAGAAAGCGAGGGCGCGCGCGACACGGTCCAAATCCGCATCGGCGCGCACGAATACCGCGTCGCTACCGGAGAGTTCGAGCGTGCAGGGGATCCAATGACGCGCCGCGGCCTGGAGGACCACGCGTCCGGTTTCGGACGACCCGGTCAGCAGGATGTGATCGGGGCGTTCGCGCACGGCGACGACGGCCGAGGCGTCATCAGGCGGGAGGATCGGCAGGAGCCGGGAATCGAGCCCGGCCTCGACGAGTAGATCCCGCAGCAGCAGGGCTGCCGCGACGCCGCCTTCGGACGGCTTCACGACCGCCGCGTTGCCGGCCGCAAGGGCCTGGAGCATCTGAGTGCCGGGAATGAAGATCGGGTAATTGGAAGGCGCCAGGATGAGGACAACGCCGGCAGGCTCGCGGTGAATCTCGCAGGACACGCCCATGAGCCACGCGGGGCGCCCGCGTCGGCCGAGTCGACGCACGCGCAGGGCGGCGGGCGCGTCGCGCTCGAGAAACCGACAGGCCTCCGCCAGCGGGATCACCTGCGCCGTGAGGGTTTCCGCCTCGGGCCGGTGCACGGTGGCGGCCAGTTCGCGCCCGTGCAGGGCCAGTCGATCGCGGAAGTCGCGGAGCACGGCGAGGCGCTCGCCGATGGATCGCGAGGCCCAGGCAGCCTGGGCGATACGCGCGGCGGAGAAGGCCTGGGCGATGCGCCACTCCGCGTGTGCTTCCGCGACCGGCAGGGACGCCGGGCTGGAGGAGGAACGGGTCACGCGGCCTGGAGCGAAGCGGGGGTGGTGGCCGGGAGCGGCAGTTCGCCCGGGGTGTTCCAGGCCGGTTGGAGTCCGAAGTCCTCGAGCAGCAGGCGCGAACTGATGCGCGCGCTCTCGAAGATCACCGGCAGTCCGCTTCCCGGATGGGTGCCGCCCCCGACGAGATAGACGCCGTCGACGTCCTCGAAGCGGTTGCGGGGACGCAGGTGCAGCATCTGGTCGAGGCCGTGGGCCAGGTTGAACGTGGCGCCGCGATGGATCTCGTAACGGGTATCCCAGTCCTGCGGGGTGAGGCAGCGTTCGAAGCGGATGGCGCGTTCCGGGATGACGATTCCCGTTTCGGCGAGACGCCGCAGCACGAGCGCGCGGAACCGGTCGCGGTCGCGGGACCAGTCGATGTTGGGATGCTGGTGGCTGACCGGTGCGAGCACGTAGAGCGCGCTGTGTCCGGGCGGAGCCATCGAAGGATCCGTCACGCACGGGTTCTCGACGTAGAACGACGGGTCGTCGCTCAACACGTGCCGGCGCTCGATCTCGTCGAGGTTCCGCTCGTAATCGCGCGCGACAAAGATGTTGTGGTGCGGGAGGTCGTACGTGCCTTCGACGCCCAGGTAGAGCATGAAGGTCGAACAG
>CAZYJB010000233.1:0-6638 GCA_964647675.1 uncultured Verrucomicrobiota bacterium
GGTGAAGGCGCTGCTCGCAGCCGGCGAAACCGTGGTCGGGGTGGACCTCTTCGACCAGGGCGAGTTCCTGCCCGATGGCAAGTCGCCGGAGCGCACGCGCCGGGTGAAGAATCCGCGCGAGGCGGCCGCCTACACCTTCGGATACAACCACACCGTGCTGCAGCAGCGCGTGCATGACCTGCTCACCGTGATCGCGCTGGCGCGGACGCACGAAAAAAAGCCCGAGCGCGTGCGCCTGGTGGCCAAGGGATCCCCCGCAGTCTGGGCCGCGTGCGCCGAGGCGGTTTCGGCCGGCGCACTTAGCGGCTCGTCCCTGGACACCGGAGGATTTCAGTTCGCCAATGTGCGCGACATTCATCACCCCGACTTCCTTCCCGGCGGCGCAAAGTATCTCGACCCGTTTGTGCTGCGGAAGCCATGATTCGCGCATGAACCGATCCATTCCCGGCAGCCTCCGCAATGCGCGCGGTCAGAAGCTCGATTTCGCGGTCCACCCGGGCCGCGGCGACGACGCGCGGCTCGTGGTGCTCGGACACGGCGTCACGGGCAACAAGGATCGTCCGCTGCTGACTGCGCTCGCGGAAGCGCTGGCCGCGGAGGGCATCACCGCACTGCGCGTGTCCTACGCGGGCAACGGCGCCTCGGAAGGCGCGTTTGGGGAGTGCACGATTTCTTCCGAGGTCGACGACTTGGGGGCGGTGCTCGATGCGCTGCCGGGATGGAAACTCGGCTACGCCGGGCACAGCATGGGGGGCGCCGTCGGCGTGCTGCGTGCCGCGAAGGATTCGCGGCTCCGCTTCCTCATCTCCCTCGCCGGCATGGCGCATACCGCTGCCTTCGCCCAGCGCGAGTTCGGCACCGTCACGCCCGGTGCGGGTCTGATGTGGGACAAACCCGAGTGCCCGCTCTCGCAGCAATACATGGATGACTTGAAGCGCATCGACACCGTGGCCCCGGTGGCGAAGGGTCTGCGCCTGCCATGGCTGCTCATCCATGGCGTCGAGGACGATGTTGTGCCGGTGCAGGACTCGCGCGACCTCATGGTGGGTGCGGGCCCGGAGCGCCAACTCGCCGAGATGCCCGGAGCGGATCACGTCTTCTCCGATGCCCACGCGCCCGCCATGGCGAAGCTCGCCGTCGACTGGCTGCGCGGCGTGCGATTGGACTGATCCGCACCAGCCTCGACGCCGCCCGCCTCCGATCCTCAGCTGAGGGGCGCGGTGTGCCAGCCACAGATGTCGCAGAGGCGCGCCGATGTCTGCGGTGAGCGCCCGTATTGCGAGACTGTCGACGAGCGAGGCCCAGGCACGCCGTTCGAAGGAACCTGGTTCCCGGCAACCTCGCGGAGCGCGTACGGTGCCGGGGACACGCGGTGGTTGCTCCACGTTGACGCCCACGGCGGGCGCCTCTTCCGGCCGTTGGACACGGGCTGGGTCTCAGCTCCCGCGATCCCGCACGCTTCAGAGTTCTCGCTTTCTCCCGGCCCAGGTGGACGGTAGCTTGCCGACCCATGTTGTCCGGTCCTCCCGTGACAAGGCCCACTGCGGCTCACCTTGGCGAGGTCGGCCGGCGCGAGGGGTGGACGCTTCCCCAGCGCTACTTCGGCGACGCTGAGATTTACCGGTGCGATCTCGATCGCATCTGGCGCACAGGCTGGCTGTTCGCCGGCCACACCTGCGAGATTCCCAAGCCGGGCGATTACTTTGTCGTCGAGGTCGATGCCGACTCGATTGTCGTGGTACGCGCGCGCGACGGCGCCATCCACGCGATGCACAACGTCTGCCGGCACCGTGGCTCCCTCATTTGCGATGGCCCAGCGGGTCACGTGGGCAAATTCGTCTGCCCCTACCATCAATGGACGTACGACCTGGATGGGTCGCTCCTCGCATGCCGCGGCATGCAGCCGGACCTGAAATTGTCGGACTTCCCGTTGAAACGGGTCCAGGCCCGGGATGTGGGCGGGTTGATCTTCATTTCGTTGTCCGACGCGCCGCTGCCTTTCGAGCCGGCGGCTGAGTGCCTCGGTCCCTTGCTGGCGCCGCAGGGCTTCGGTACGGCGAAGGTCGCCAAGGCCGTCGATTACCTCGTCAAAGCCAACTGGAAGATCGTCTGGGAAAACAATCGCGAGTGTTACCACTGCAACGTCAATCATCCGCAGTACATCAAGGCCAACTTCGATCACTACAATGCCGACGATTCCAGCGCGTCGATCCGCGAGCGCGTGAACGCCGCGTCGACCGCGTTGGCGCGGCGCTGGGAGCGTGAAGGTGTCGCCCCGCATGATCGGACCGGCATGACGCTCTTTCCCGACGCGGAACGGGGTATTTGGTTCAGCGCCAATCGCACGCCGCTTGTCGAGGGATGGCAAAGTGAGACCCTGGATGGGCGGCCGGCGGCGCCGCTCATGGGCTCTTACCAGGACGCGGACGTCGGCACCCTGCGGATGCGTACGCTGCCGAACTTCTGGAATCACTCGAGTTGCGACCATGGCGTCAGCACCCGCCTCCTGCCGGCCGGACCGCAGTTGACCGCCATTCGCGTGTGGTGGTTGGTGGACCAGGACGCGGTCGAGGGAAGGGACTATCGCCTCGAAGCCCTGATGCCGTTCTGGCAGCTCACCTCCGAGCAGGACTGGGAGATCTGCGAACGCCAGCAGCGCGGCATTAATTCCACGGCTTATCAGCCTGGTCCCTATTCGACGTTCAAGGAATACAACGTGGAAGGGTTCGTGAAGTGGTATCTCGCGATGATCGCATGAACGCGTTACCCGATGCCGAGTATGTCGTGATCGGAGGAGGCGCGGTGGGCCTCGGAGTGGCTTACGCGCTCGCCTGCGCTGGCGTGCGCGACCTGCTCGTGCTGGAGGCCGCCGGGACCGTCGGGGCCGTCACGACTTCCCAGGGCGCCGGTCTCTGCGGTCAGGCGCGCGATTCCGTCGATCGGATCCGCCTGGCGATGCATTCGGTCTCGGTCTTTCGCGAACTCCAGAAGAACGACGTGAAGCCGGAGTGGCGCGAGGTCGGTTCCCTGCGGATCGCCCTCTCTGCGTCCCGCGCCGAGGAGTTTCGCCGTCTCGTCCAAGCGGCGGACGCCGCCGGTCTCGAGGCACGCCTGATCGATCGTCAGGAAGCCCAGCGCCGCTGGCCGCCCATGGATTTTTCGCGTGCCATCGCGGTGCTCTGGGTTCCCAGCGATGGCTACATGACCCCGGTTTCGGTCGCGGCTGCCTACGCGCATGCGTGTGAGAAGATGAACGTGCGCGTGGCCACGGGAACCCGGGTCGAACGCATCGTGCTGCGCGATGGGCGCGTTTCGGAAATCGAAACGAATCGCGGCACGACAAAGTGCCGCTACGCCATCAACGCCGCGGGAGCGCACGCCTATCATGTCGCGAAGCTGGTGGGCCTCGATCTTCCCATCGTCCCGGTGCGCCACGAGTACTTCGTGACCATCCCGATGGCCGGGCTTACGCCCGACTTGCCCTGCTTCCGGATCCCCGAGCTGACCTTGTACGGCCGCGTGCGCGATGGCGGATTGCTCCTGGGTGGATGGGAACCCCGCTCGCTGCGCACGGACCCGCAAACATACGACCTGCGCGGCGCGCCGCCGGAAGTGCGCGTCGACGGGCCGGTCCTCGACGCCTTCGACGACCAGTTCGCGGCGCTTTTCCCCGGCGCCCGCCGCGCCGAGAGGTCGTGGGTGGGCAAGGGTTGGCCCACCTTCACGCCCGATGGCCGCTTCGTCATCGGCGAGAGCTCACGCGTGCCCGGCTTCGTCATGGCCGGAGGATGCAACGCGCATGGCATCTCGGGCTCCGGCGGGATCGGCAAGCTGCTCGTCGAATCGCTGCTCGATCCGCACCCGAGCGAGTACACCCGGAGCCTGAGCCCGGATCGATTCAGCGAGACGACGTGGAACTGGGCCGAGGCCAGCCGCCAGGCGCAGCGCGTTTACGAAACCTATTATGGCGTCTGAATTCCCACCGGCGACCGGGCCGCTTCCTTCCCAGGCACGCGTCGTCATCGTCGGCGGCGGCATCGTCGGCTGCAGCGTCGCCTATCACCTGACCCAACTGGGTTGGACCGATGTTCTGATCCTCGAACAAGGAGACTTGGCGGGCGGCACGACCTGGCACGCGGCCGGCCTCATCGGGCGTCTGCGCACGACCAACGTGCTCACCCGCATCAACAAGTACAGCGCCGAGCTCTACGCACGCCTCGAGGCGGAGACCGGGCACGCGACCGGCTGGAAGCAAGTCGGCAGCCTCATCGTCGCCAAGTCCGAGGATCGCATGACGCAGTTGCGACGCACCGCCGCGATCTCCGAGTGGTTCGGCGTCGAAGTGCAATTGATCGATCCCAAGACGGTTCGCGACCGCTGGCCGCTCCTGCGCACCGATGATGTCCTCGGCGGCGCCTGGCTGCCGCACGATGGCAAGGTCATCCCGAAGGAGATCGCCGCCGCACTCGCCAAGGGCGCGGCGTCGCGCGGTGCGCGGATCGCCCGCGGCGTCCGGGTCACCGGGGTCGTGCATCGCCATGGACGCGCCACCGGTGTCACCACCGATCAGGGCGACATTCAGGCGGAGGTCGTGGTCCTGTGCGGCGGCATGTGGACCCGCGAGCTGGGGCTTCGCTGCGGCGTGACCATCCCGCTCTATCCGGTCGAGCATCACTACCTCGTCACCGAGCCCATCGACGGCGCCTTCGACGAGTTGCCGGTGGGTCGCGATCCCGATCTCTGCCTCTATTTTCGAGGCGAAGGCAACGCGGTCATGCTGGGTGCGTTCCAGGCCGAATCGAAACCCTGGATGGTCGATCGCGTGCCCGACGATTTCTCGTTCCGCCTGCTGGAACCCGATTGGGAGAAGTTCGCCGAACCGCTGCGCAACGCCCGGCATCGCATCCCGGCCTTGCAGCATTGCCGGTTCGAGAAGTTCGTGAACGGACCCGAGAGTTTCACGCCGGACAACAACTTCATCATGGGCGAGACGCCCGAACTGTCCGCGCTCTTCGTCGCCGCGGGGTTCAACTCGGTGGGCATCGCCAGCGCCGGCGGCGCCGGGAAGTATCTCGCCGAATGGATCGTCGGCGGTGAGGCGCCGCTCGATCTGTGGAGCGTCGATATCCGTCGCTTCGCGCCGTGGGCCAACAATCGCGAATTCCTGCGCGCACGCGTGGTTGAGATCCTGGGTCTGCATTACCAGCTCGCCTGGCCCAATCGCGAACCGGAGACCGCGCGAGGCGTTCGCCAGTCTCCCGTCCACGATCTGCTCGCGCAGGCGGGCGCCTCCTTCGGAGTCAGGAACGGCTGGGAACGGCCCAATTGGTTCGCGCGACCCGGCGCCCGGGAAGAAGACGGCTTCGCCCGGACGCCCGGCGTGCAGTACTCCTTCGGACGCCAGAACTGGTTCGCCAATCAAGGCGCCGAACACCGCGCCTGCCGCGAACAGGTGGCGCTCTTCGATCAAAGCGCCTTCGGCAAACTGGTGGTCCGCGGACGCGATGCTGTGCCTCTGCTCCAGCGCCTATGCGGTAACCACGTCGATGTCGCGCCTGGCAGGGTCGTCTACACCGGCATGTTCAACGCACGCGGCGGCTTCGAGTCGGATCTCACCGTGATCCGCGTCGCCGCCGAGGAGTTCCTCCTCGTGACCGGCACGGCCCAGCCGCGCCGTGATGCGGATTGGATTCGACGCCACATGCAACCGGGCGTCCACGCCGAGATCGTCGACGTCACGTCGTCATCGGCGGTGCTCGGAGTCATGGGGCCCAACGCGCGCGCGCTCCTGGCGCGCGTCACCGAGGCCGATCTGTCGCTCGCTGCCTTTCCGTTTGCGACCGCGCGCTCGATCTCGATCGGCATGGCCACAGCGTTGGCGGTCCGCCTCACTTACGTCGGCGAATTGGGATGGGAACTCCACGTCCCGGCGGATCAAGCGGCGCTGGCATTCCGAGCCCTCCAGGCGGCTGGCAAGGATCTCGGGCTCGCCAACGCCGGACACTACGCGATTCAATCGCTGCGGCTGGAAAAGGCCTACCGCGCATGGGGCGCCGAGCTGTCGCCTGATGACACGGCTCTCGAAGCGGGATTGGGATTCGCGCTCGATTGGTCCAAACCCTTCCTCGGTCGCGACGCGCTGCTGCGGCAAAAGTCCGAAGGCCTCAAGCGGCGTCTCGCGACGTTCCTGGTCGACGATCCGGCGCCGGTCTTGTGGGGCGGTGAATTGATTTATCGCGATGGCCGGCCCGCCGGTTACACCAGCTCGGGTTCCTACGCCCACACGCTGGGTCGCGCGATCGGGATGGGTTACGTCAATGATCCCGGCGGCGTGACGTCCGAATCCATGGCCGCCAGCCGGTACGAAATCGCCATCAACGGCCGGCGCTTTTCCGCGTCGATCCATCTACGTCCTCCCTACGATCCGGAGCGAAAACGGATCCTCGTCTAGGTGCCCGGAGCGATCACGGGTCTTGCCATGAAACGCCACCTCCCGTGATCGCCAACCACTCCCAGCCGGCCAGGGACCCGACTTACGAACGTTGGCGGTGGAAGATCTTCGCGATCACCTGGCTGGCGTATGCCGGCTTCTATCTCACGAGGAAATCCTTCGCCGTGGCGAAGATCGAGATGGGCAA